>JBJKRM010000358.1:0-5098 GCA_046704685.1 Rhizomicrobium sp. | reverse complement strand
GTATCAGCACGATGGCCATGCCGCTGTTGATGAGGGCGGACTGGCCGGTGTTGAGGACGGAGAGCGAGGTCTGCGACTGGATCGAGGCGTTGGTGAACTTCTCCATCGAGACGTCGAAGCGCCTGGTCTCGTGCCGCTCGTTGTTGAAGTACTTCACCGTCTCGTAATTGAGCAGGCTGTCCACCGCCTTGGTGTTGGCGTCCTGGTCGGACTGGTTCATCTCGCGGCGGAACTGGATGCGCCAGCGCGTCACGGCGAAGGTGAACCAGACATAGCCTCCCACCGTGGCCAGGGTGATCGCCATGATCGAGACGCTGAGGCCCATGATCATCTCGACGCTGAAAACGATGAGCAGGAACAGCGTGGGGAAAATGCTGAAGATGGCGAAGGAGAGCAGCGTGTCGATGCCCTTGGTGCCGCGCTCGATCACCCGCGACAGGCCGCCGGTCTTGCGCTCGAGATGGAAGCGCAGCGACAGCGAATGCAGATGCGAGAAGGTGGTCACGCCCACCTCGCGCATGGCGTGGTACTGCACCTTGGCGAAGACGCCGTCGCGCAGCTGCGCCATGGCCTGCATCATGATGCGGGCGAAGGCGTAGGAAACGATCCAGGTGAAGGCGAGGCCGAGGGCAATGGTGACCGGCGGCTTGGTCGCCAACAGGTTGGTCACCCGGCCCATGAAGTAGGGGAAGGCGCCGGTGGCGGCGATGGCAAGACCGAGACAAAGCACGGCCGCCACCACGCGCAGCTTGAGGTCCCGCCGGCCTTTCGGCCACAGGTAGGGCATCAGCATCCAAAGCGGACGCAGGGACGGTACGCCTTCTCCGTCCTCAAGCAGCGGTCTGGCCATCCAAAAACTCTCCTAAAACCCCACCCCCGGGAGCAACCAAGCCGTTACCGGGACACAAGACGCAACGATCTACCCCAGCAAAAACCCTTTTACATGGCGGGAAAATCGGCGAACCTGTTTAGGTAAGGTGGGCATTCTTCCGCAAGTCTTCAATCCCATGAGCAATAAAACCCCAGCGGTGTGTGTGTTTTGTGGTGCCTCCTTCGGCGCCGATCCGCGCTATCGCGAGGCCGCTGAGCGGCTGGGACGGCTGCTGGCCGAGGGCGGTTTCACCCTGGTGTTCGGCGGTGGCGGGCCGGGACTGATGGGCGCCATGGCCAAAGCCGTGGCGGAAGGCGGGGCGCGGGTGCGCGGCATCCTTCCCGGGTTCCTGCGCGGGGTGGAAAAGCCCCCAGACTGGGAGCAGGAATTGGAGATCACGCCCGACCTCCAGGTCCGCAAGATGAAGATGCTGGGCGAATCGGACGCCTTCATCGTGCTGCCGGGCGGGGCGGGAACCATGGACGAGTTCTTCGAGGTGGTGACCTCGGCCCAACTGCACGTGCTGTCCAAGCCGATCGTGCTGGTCAATGAGGCGGGCTATTTCGATCCGCTGCTGGCGCTGATGCGCCATATCGTGGACCAGGGTTTTGCCCGCAACGACCTCATGGACCTCTTCACGGTGGTCGAGACTCCCGACGAGGCGATCGACCTCGTCACCGAACGGTTAGGCCTCAGCGAGTGAACGGCGGCCGACCCGGCCATCCAACGCCACCAGCACCAGCGCCACCCAGACACAGCCGAAGGTCGCCGCATCGCTCCAGGTGAACGGCTCGCCCAGCATCAGGGTGGCGATCAAGAGGGTGATGGTGGGCGACAGGTACTGCAGGAAGCCGAGAGTCGACAGGCGCACGCGGCGGGCGCCGGCGGCGAACAGGGCGAGCGGCAAGGCGGTGATCGGACCGGCGAGGATCAGCATGGTATCGGTGCCGGGATGAGCCGACGTGAACTGGCCAGTGCCCTGAAAACCCCAGTAGAGAAGGATGCCCGCGGTGAAAGGCAACAACAGCGTGGTCTCGACGGTGAGGCCATCCAGCGCGGCCACCGGCGTCAGCTTGCGCACATAACCGTAGAAACCGAAGCTGACCGCCAACCCAATGGCAATGAAAGGGAAATGGCCGAGGCCGAAAGCCTTCACGGTGACGGCGATGGCTGCCAGCACCATGGCGGCAAGGCGCAAGGGCGACAGCTTCTCGCCCAGCAGGAAGACACCGAGGGCGATCGACAGCAGCGGGTTGATGTAATAGCCGAGCGAGGCCTCCACCAGCTCCGCCGTGGCCACCGAATAGATGTAGATCATCCAGTTGGTGGCGATCAGAACGGCGGATACGGCGAGCGCCAGAAGTACTTTGCGCTGGCGCACGGCGGACCACACGGTTTTGGCGCGCCCGGCGGCGATGGTGACGCCCAGCGTGAACAGCGCACACCACACCATGCGATGGAATGACAACTCGAACGGCGGCACGTTGCCGAGGGCATGCCAGTAGAGCGGCAGGACACCCCACAGCGAATAGGCCGCGCCGGCATAGAGAATGCCGGTGGTTTCGGTGTGGGGGTGTGGTGGCTGCTCGGCCATGTCCGCGACCTATACCGCGCTGTGATTTGACGGCACAACGTCCACACATGTCATGGCCCGCAACTGCGGGCCATCCAGGTGAAGTCTGTTGCTCCGTTCGCAGAAAGGCACCTGTCACACCTCCACATCTTCACCAGATGTCACCTGGGTGGCCCGCATTCGCGGGCCATGACACCGTGGTTTGGTGCATCCCTTCAAGAACGGGAAATCTACGTCGTGTTCCTCACCCCAGCACCGTCATTTGTGCCTCCTAAAGTTCGACGCATTCAACTGCACCACAACCGATTGATATCGTCCCCGATAGCGAAAACTTCAGCTCAGAATCATAGCTCTTCGGATCACCTTTCTGCATGACCCATTCATGCAGCAATAACCCGCGTTCGCTCAGGACTGCGTCAATACTCAGCACGGAAACGTCCGAAAAAACAAACTTCGCCCGCACAGGTCCCTTATACTCCGGGAGACCATCAAAGTCGGCGTACAAATCTTTGACCATCAATTCGAAGCGACGCTCTTCCGGCAACCACTGCAGCCCAAGCACCTTTCCGTCGTGAAGGCGGCCAAGCGATTCGATGAATTGGCGGAAGTTCTCCATCTCGACCTCTTGGCATACAGCCTGTCATCCCGGCCGCGCCCAACTCACTGCTGCCACCATGAAGAATGGGCGTGAGCCGGGACCCACTCCAACGCCTGCGTGGCTTTTCGGTGGGTCCCGGGTCTGCGTGCTCATCGCTTCGCTTGAGCACTCCGCCCGGGATGACAGCTTGGTTGAACCGGCATTCATCACTCTAAGCCCAATTCCCCACCTCAGCCCCTTCATTTCCGTCTGGCGGCCATGCGATCACGTCCCCGTCACGGCTTGGCGCCGTCGCGCAGCAGCTTGAGATAGATCGCATCGACCAGCGCCTCGAAGGAGGCATCGACGATATTCTCGGAGACCCCGACCGTGGAAAAGCGCGTGCCATCGCCGTCCTTGCTCTCCACCATGACCCGGGTGATGGCTTCCGTGCCGGCCGTCAGGATACGCACCTTGTAATCAGTCAGTGAGAGGTCGGAGAGAAAGCCCGAATATTTGCCGAGGTCCTTGCGCAGCGCATTGGACAGGGCGTCGATCGGGCCGTGGCCGATATCGACGTTGAAGTACATCTCGCCGTCGACCCGCACCCGCACGGTGGCTTCCGACACCGTGATCAGCTCGCCCACGGCGTTGTGGCGCTTCTCGACAATGACGCGGAAGCTGTTGACGTCGAAATAGTCGGGCACCTCGCCCAGCGCACGGCGCGCCAACAATTCGAACGAGGCTTCGGCGCCATCATAGGTGTAGCCGAGATATTCGCGCTGCTTGACGTCCTCGAGCAGCTTGGTGAGGCGGGGATCCTTGGCGTCGATGTCGATGCCGAGATCGGCCAGGCGCGCCAGCAGATTGGAACGGCCGGCCTGATCGGAGACCAGGATCTTGCGGCGGTTGCCGACGCTCTCCGGCGGCACATGCTCATAGGTGCGCGTGTCCTTGAGCATAGCCGAGGAATGCAGGCCGCCCTTGTGGGCGAAGGCCGACGGTCCGACATAGGCCGCGTGACGGGTTGGGGCGCGATTGAGGATCTCGTCCAGCATGCGCGAGGCGCGGGTGAGCGTCTTCAACTGCTCGGTGGAGATGCCGGTTTCCAACTGCGACGCGAACGGCTCCTTGAGGATCAGGCTGGGCAGGATGGAACAGAGATTGGCATTGCCACAGCGCTCGCCAAGACCGTTGAGCGTACCCTGCACCTGACGGACACCGGCGCGAACCGCCTCCAGGCTGACGGCCACCGCCTGTTCGGTGTCGTTGTGGGCATGGATGCCGAGGCGGATGTCCGGCAACTCGTCGAGCACTTCACAGACGATTTCATGAACTTCACTGGGCTGGGAGCCGCCATTGGTGTCGCACAGCACCACCCATTCGGCACCGGCCTCCCAGGCCGCCTTGATGCATTCGAGGGCATATTCCGGATTGGCCTTGTAGCCGTCGAAGAAATGCTCGGCATCGAACAGCGCCTCGCGGCCCTTCTCCTTCACCGCGACGATGGACTGGCCGATGCTTTCGAGATTCTCTTCGCGCGGGATTCCCAGCGCGACATCGACCTGGAAGTCCCAGGCCTTGCCGACCAGGCAGACCGCGTCGGTCGGCGCGTTGAGTACGGCGGCAAAGCCGGGATCGTTGTGCACGCTGCGCCCGGCGCGCTTGGTCATGCCGAAGGCGGCGAACTTGGCTTTGGCCAGCTTGGGACGGTCGGCGAAGAAATCGGTGTCGGTGGGATTGGCGCCGGGCCAGCCGCCTTCGACGTAATCGATCCCCAGAGTGTCGAGAGCGAGCGCGATCTGGCGCTTGTCCTCCACCGAGAAATCGACGCCCTGCGTCTGGGCCCCGTCGCGCAAGGTGACATCGTAGAGATAAAGGCGGTCTTTGGTCATGGCGTAGCCCTGCGTGTCGTTCCGCGATCACACTCACTGTCATCCCGGCCAAGCGTTCTCTTGCTGTCATCCCGGCCAAGCGCTGCGTGATGGCTCTGCAAAGACAGGGACTGGTGCTGGGTGCAGCGCGCAGAGCCGGGACCCACTTCAACACCCGACAGATTTCCGAGTGGGTCCCGGAT
>JBJKRM010000357.1:0-2527 GCA_046704685.1 Rhizomicrobium sp. | reverse complement strand
CCTATCCCCCGGCGACTCCCAACGTAGACTCCGTGGCGTCGGCCTCGGACGGGACGATTACTATCACCTACAACACCGGCATAGTGGGTACCGCAAACACTCTGGTTCTGCAGCCCTGGGACGGTTCACTCGCGACTCCCGCAGCGGTCAACCTCGCGACTGCCGCCACTGCGTCCATCATCTGGAAATGCGGCTACCAAGCCTCAGGTACCGGGACCACAGTTCTGCAGAAGTATCTGCCGGCGACCTGCCGCTGAGTGCACAAGCTGGAGATGGTGTAACGGCCCCGCGGCTCTGGGGCGGAAGAAGGCAAGGGCTAGCGTCCTTGCCTTTCTTTTTCATCGCCTGACGGTGTGCTTGGTTTCGGGTTGCGAGAGCACCGGAGGGTGCATAGTGCTTGCGTCGATGGACGGGTGGTGTAAGGAAACCACCGCAATCTTGCGAAAGGGATCGACATGAAGACACTTCAAAACGGTTTTACCCTGATCGAGTTGATGATCGTCGTGGCGATCATCGGTATTCTGGCGGCAATTGCGCTGCCTGCATATCAAGATTACACCATACGTTCAAAAGTATCCGAAGGCCTGGTCCTGTCGGGTGGAATCAAGACGGCGATCGAAGAGACCTATTGGACCAAGGGCGCGAGCGACATGACCTGCAGCGATTCAGTGAGCTGCGGCGATATCGGCGCGCAGTATCCCCCGGCGACGGCAAACGTAGATTCAGTGGGCTCTTCCTCGGACGGGACGATCGTCATTACCTATAACACGGGCATAGTCGGCACGGCGAACACTCTGGTTATACAGCCTTGGGATGGCACGCTCGCAACGCCCGCCCAGGTCAACCTGTCCACGGCGATTGCAGCGTCCATTACTTGGAAGTGCGGTTACCAGGCTACGGGGACTCAGACCACGGTTCTCCCCAAGTACCTGCCGGCGAACTGCCGCTGAGCTTGCGATGCCGGGACGCGGCGCTCTGCGGCTCGGGGAGGAAAACGGCAAACGCTGGCGTCGGCGCGTCGGGCAGAGGCACACCGATTCTGACGCCGCAGAGGAGCGTACTTGCCTTCGGCGGGACGATTCGCCGGAGGCATGGCCGCGATGGTTGGAGATTCGCGGCTCTGCTAGACTTGCGCCGATACGAGGTCGCGTGCATTCCCGATCGAGTCCGGTGGACGCTAGGCGGCGTTTTTTTGTTCTGGACCGATTACCTGCCCGGAACGAACAAAGTTACGCATACAGATGATCAACGGTCGCCGCCTCGTAGTCGTGATGCCCGCGTTCAATGCGGAAAAGACTTTGCGTCAGACGCATGCCGAGGTGCCGTTCGAGTACGTCGACGAAGTGATTCTGGTCGACGACGGGTCGCACGACCAGACCGCGGAAATTGCGCGTTCACTCGGCATACGCACATTCGTGCACCCGCAGAACCGCGGCTATGGAGGCAACCAGAAGACCTGCTACACGGAGGCGTTGCGCCGCGGCGGCGAAATTGTGGTTATGGTTCATCCCGACTACCAGTATTCGCCGAAACTGATTGTCGCGATGGCGTCGATGATTGCTTCCGGCCATTATGATGTCGCCCTCGGCTCGCGTATCCTGGGTAGCGATACGCTTGCGGGCGGCATGCCGATGTATAAGTACGTGTCCAACCGGGCGCTGACCTTATTCGAGAACTTGATGCTCGGCGCCAAGCTCTCCGAATATCACACCGGCTTTCGCGCCTTTTCACGCGAGGTGCTCGAGGCTCTGCCGCTCAACGAGAACTCGGACGATTTCGTGTTCGACAATGAGATGCTCGCGCAGGCCATCTTCTTCGGGTACAAGGTCGGCGAAATCAGCTGCCCGACCCGCTACATGGAGGAAGCCTCGAGCATCAGCTTCTGGCGATCGGTGCGCTACGGCCTGGGCGTGGTGCGCGTCAGCATTGCCTTCCGCCTGGCGCGCTGGGGCATTGGCGGCTTGGGCATTTTCAAGCGCAGCGGCGCTCGGCTCGGGCAGGCGTGACCGGCGATGACTGCCACGATGCGCGCCCTCCAGCGTACGATCGTTAGGATCGTCGCTTTCTTCTTCGATGATCCGCGCCTGTTCTTCAGGTACATTGCCGTCGGCGGCGCCAGCGCGGTCATCGAGTACACGGTTTTCAACGTCCTCTACAGCATCGCCGGTCTGGCGACGCTGAGCGCGAACTCGATCGCAATTGTCATCGCCGTCGTATTCCACTTCAATATGCAGAAGCGCTGGACGTTTCGCGATTCGCAGTCGCTACGCCATCAGCTGCCGCGCTATCTGCTGATGATCGGCCTTGCCGCCGTTCTCAACAATCTGCTCGTTTACCTGTTCATCAATGTAATGCTGATGCCTCCGGCCCTGGCGAAGCTGCTGCAGATTGGCGTGCTCTTCGGGTTGCAGTTCACCGCCAGTCGGCTGATCGTATTCTCGCGCCACGCCGGCTGAAGCCAGTGCCGGAACAAGCAAGGCACAAATGAGATTTTCGTTGTTTCCTTCGGGCAAGCCCTTGGCGCCCT
>JBJKRM010000356.1:0-7606 GCA_046704685.1 Rhizomicrobium sp. | reverse complement strand
ATCTGGGACAAGGCGTGCTGCAGCTCGGCGGCGGCGATCAGGACCTCCGCATCCACCTTCGCCAAGGCGCCGGCACCGGCAAGGCGGCGCAGCGCCTCTAACGTGTTCTGCGACAACACCGCCGACTCCGCCGGAGCATGCTTCAGCTGCAGTGTCTGGGCGGTGAACTCGATGTCCATCAACCCGCCGGGCGCGTATTTCAGCTCCCAGCAGCTTTTGCCAGGGTACTGCGTGGCAACCTTGGCACGCATTTCGGCAGCGTCGCGCCGGAGCTTCGGCCAGTCGGCGGGCCGGCACAGCGTGTCGTTCACCACCGCCGCGATCATAGCCGCCAGTGGCGACGGCCCGGCGATGAGGCGCGCCCGCGTCAAGGCGAGGCGCTCCCAAGTCCAAGATTCGGCGGCATGATAGCGCGTGAAGGATTCCAGACTGACGGCGACCGGCCCCTTGTTGCCGGTCGGACGGAGTTGCATGTCCACTTCATACAGACTGCCTTCAGCCGTCGGCACAGTGAGCGCGGCTATGAAACGCTGGGCCAGACGGCCGTAATACTGGCTGACCGGCAGAGGCTTGCGACCGTCGGAGGCCTCCACACCCTGCGGCGCATCGTAGACGAAGATGAGATCGAGATCGCTGCCAGCAGTCATCTCGCGCCCGCCAAGCTTGCCCATGGCAATGACCGCAAACGAACCGCCGGGAATGCATCCGGCCGTCTCCGCAATTTCACCGGCGGTGCGCCGGAGCAACCCCTCGATGACGCATTCGGCGATGCGCGCGAAGGCCGGTCCCGCCGCGTCGGGCTTGGCCAGCCCCTCGATCACCTGCACACCGACGCGGAAAATCTGCTCCTTGGCGAAACGGCGGGCCGCATCCAGCGCCGCTTCATATGCGCCGGCGCGGGCGATCTGGTCGGCCAATATGCGATCGAGCTCCTCGCGCTCGGGCAGCTGCTGCAGGAAATCGGGATCAAGCAAGGCATCGAGCGTGGCTGGAGCGTGCGACAGATGCTGGGCCAAACGCGGCGCCGACCCCATGATCGCAGCGAGCAGGCGCAAAAGTTCTGCATGCGCCAACAGCAATGAAAAAAGCTGCACCCCCGACGGCAGGTTGGTGATGAAGCGGTCGAACTGGGCGAACGCCGCATCGGGATCGGCGGTCCCGGCCAGTGCCATCAACAGCGCCGGGATCAGCTTGGTGAGAAGCTCGCGGGCGCGGGCGCTGCGCGTCGCCCGCACGCGGCCGTGATGCCAGCCGCGGACCGCGCCAGAAACATGGGCCGGATCGCGGAAACCCATACGCGACAGGGTTTGAAGAGTCTCAGGATCATCCTCGACCCCCGTGAACACCAAGCTTCCGGCTTCGTCGGCGAGCGGCGCCGCGCGCTCGAACAGACAGCCATAATGGTCCTGCACTCTCTCGAGATGATGCATCAGCACGGCACCGAAAGGCTTGGCGCCGTCGAACCCCATGAAACAGGCGGTGTGCGCCAAACCGTGAGGGTTCCCGGGGATGCTATGGGTCTGCTCATCCTCCATCATCTGCAACCGATGCTCGAGCGTGCGCAGGAAGCGATAGGCCTCGGTGAGCTCGCGGGCGGCGTCGTTGCTGACATGACCACGGGCGCGCAAGGCTTCCAGCGCCGTGAGCGTCGAAGGCGCACGCAATGACGGGACGCGGCCACCCAGAATCAACTGCTGGGTCTGGACGAAGAACTCAATCTCGCGGATGCCACCGCGGCCCAGCTTGATGTTGTGGCCGGCGACCGCAATCTCGGAATGGCCCTTGTGGGCGTGGATCTGGCGCTTGATCGAATGGATGTCCTCGATGGCGGCAAAATCGAGGTTGCGCCGCCAGATGAAGGGGGCAATCGCGTTCTTGAGGAACTGCGCCCCGGCTTCGGGATCGCCAGCGCAGGCGCGTGCCTTGATCATCGCGGCGCGCTCCCAGTTCTGCCCCATGCCCTCGTAGTAGGATTCAGCCGCTTCGGTGGAGATGGCGATCTGGGTGGCGCCGGCATCCGGGCGCAGCCGCAAGTCAACGCGGAAGACATAGCCGTCGGCGGTGACATCGGCGATCAGCTTGACCACATGCTTGACGATATCCACAGCGGCGCCCCGCGGGTCACCGCGCTTCAGGAAGGGAAACCGCTCCGCCTCGTAGAAAACGATGATGTCAATGTCGCTCGAGTAATTGAGCTCGAAAGCGCCATACTTGCCCATCGCCAGGATAACGAGGCCCGTACTTTCCTCCAGCGCGGCACCGTCCTTGCCGGCCAGCGGCGTGTTGCGCGCGGCGTGCTTCAAGGCATAGCGCAGCGCGCCCTTTACGGCGGCATCGGCAAACCGAGTCAGCGAACACGTGACGTCATCGAGCGCGAAGGCACTGCCGATATCGGCCAGGGCGATGGCAAGCGCGGCGCGGCGCTTGGCCGCGCGCAAGGTGCGCATGATCTCGACGTCGTTGGCCGCATCGGCCGCCGACAGCACCCTCTCTCCTGCCGCCTTCAGGACCGCCTGCGGCCCTTCCGCGAAAAGCCGCGGCAGGATCTCGATTTCCCGGATGGCCAGACGGGCCAGAAAGGCGCTATTGCCGAACGCCGATTCCAGCAGGGCGCGGGCATCGCCCTCGGGCGCATAGCCGAGTTCCGCGAGCCGCTCGAAGGTTCTCTGCGCGCGGGCGCGGTCAAAGGGCGCAGGAAGATGGTCAGTGAGAACCGGAAACATGGCACCATCATAAAGCGAATAGCAAAAAGGGAATAGCGAATGGAGGCAATCGCGCCGCTCCCTACTCCCTATTCGCCGCCTTCTTCACCGGTGTCCGGGGAAAGGAGATTGTCGCCTTCAGACCTGCAGGTTCCGCGTCATCAAGCGTGAGCTGAGCGTCGTGCATCCGCGCCACCGCCGCGACCAAGCTGAGGCCAAGCCCGGTACCGGGCGAATTGCGGCTCTTCTCAAGACGAACGAAGCGCTGCAGCACGCGGGCACGATCCTCGGCCGGGATTCCCGGGCCGCTGTCGGCCACCGACAGGTCGATGCTCGATGGGGTCTCGGCGGCGGAGACAAACACGCGGCCGCCGGGTGGCGTGTATTTGATGGCATTGTCGATCAGATTGGCCAGCGCTTGACTGACCAGGCTGCGATTGCCTTCCACCGTGAGAACGCCGGATGGAGCGACCTCCATCGCGATTTCCTACTCCTCCGCCAGCGGCAGATAGAGATCAGCGATGTCGACAACAATGGCGGACAAATCGACCGGCGTCATGCTACCGCGCGTGATGCCGGAATCGGCTTCGGCGATCAAAAGCAGTGCATTGAAGGTGCCGATCAAGCGGTCGGTCTCAGCGATCGCAGCGTCAGTGTCATCCAAATGCGGATCGTCCGGATCGAGCCGACGCTGCATATCCTCGAGCCGGTTGCGCAACCGATTAAGCGGCGTGCGCAGGTCGTGGGCCACCGAATCCACCACTTCGCGCATGCCCTTCATCAGGCGTTCGGTGCGCTCCAGCATGCGGTTGAGATTCTCGGCCAGGGCGTCGAACTCGTCATGCGAAGACGTGATTGGCACCCGGTGGGAAAAGTCGCCGGCGATGATCTCGGAACTGGTGCGGTTGATGATGTCCAGTCGCCGAAGCAAGTTACGGCTCATCAACACGCCGCCCGCCAAGCCAAACACCAGCATCAAACCGACGCTCCAGGGCAGCGTGGTCGTGAACAGGCGCCGTGTCATGCGTTGGTCGGAGATGTCCCGGGCCACCAGAAGCAAGAACCCTCCCGGCAGCCAGAACGCCTCCCCCCGCGCCGTGCGCGTCACATCCTGCCCTTGCTGGTGGCGCTGGTATTCGAACTCGAAAAACTGGCCAAGCCGAGTGGCTTGCGTCGGCGGTTCCAGCAGATTCCCGGCCAGCACGTTGCCCGGCTGGCTCTGGAGCAGATAAAGACCGCCGCCATGCTGGGAAACGCGACTATTGATGACATCGGACAAGCCAAGTATGCCGAAGCGCTGATACTGCTCGCGCAAGCCCGCGACCTCGGCCTCAATGGTCTGATCGGTCTGGGCGTCCAATGCCCGCTGGGCGTTCCACCACGTGAAAGCCACAAGCGCCGTCGCCGACACTGCATAGAAAAAGACATATACCAGGGTGATACGGAAGGCCTGCGTATGCAGGATCCGCAGCGCCCAATCCCGGAACGCGCTACTTCGCTGCACGGATCATGTAGCCCGCGCCGCGGATGGTATGCAGCAGCGGCGCCTGGAATCCCTTGTCGATCTTGGCGCGCAGGCGGGAGATATGCACATCGATCACATTGGTCTGCGGATCAAAGTGATATTCCCACACGCTTTCCAGAAGCATGGTGCGGGTCACCACCTGTCCGGCATGGCGCATGAGGTATTCGAGCAGGCGAAATTCGCGCGGCTGCAGGTCGATGGCCTGGCCGTCGCGGGTGGCCGTGCGCGTCAACAGATCGAGCTCCAGATCGCCGACCGACAGCTTGGTCTTGACCGCGGCCGGAGCCCTGCGGCGCATCAAGGCATCGATACGCGCCAAGAGCTCGACGAAGGCATAGGGTTTGGTGAGGTAGTCGTCACCGCCGGCCTTCAAACCTTTGACCCGGTCATCAACCTCCGACAGGGCGCTGAGGAAGAGAACCGGCATGGTGTTGCCGTGCTCGCGCATCTCGGCAACGACGTTCAATCCGTCCATCTTCGGCAACATACGATCGATGATCGCGCAATCATACGGACGCGAAAGAGCAAGGGTCAGTCCGGTGTCGCCATCGGCGGCATCGTCCACGACGTGGCCTGCTTCCTTCAGCCCATTCACAAGATAGCGCTGCGCCTCAAGATCGTCTTCCACGACGAGGATGCGCATACCCAGCCTCCGCTCTTGGTCATCTAGCACGCAACCTGATGGAAAACCGCTAGACACTTCTTTTCCTGTTGCGCTTCCGAATTGGGTCCGCGCCGGCGGCAGCAACGGGGGGATGGGGCCGCCACCACCGGCGCGGGGGCCGGGCATCACCCCACAGAGGGATGAGGCCCGGTACTCAAAACTTCAGGTCTTGGCGAGCTCGACCGCCACAAAGTGGGACGTTCCCTCCGAAGAAACCAATAGAAGCACGCTCTTACGGCCGGCAGAATGCGCCGCAGCGACGCTTTTCTCGACGTCCGCAGGGGTGCGAACGGCCTTGTTGCTGACCGAAAGCAAGATGTCTCCAGCCTGCACACCCTTGCCGGCCGCATCGCTGTTCGGGTCAACCTTGGTGACGAGAACGCCTTGCACGCTGTCGTCCAAGTTGTAAATCCGGCGCACTTGCGGGGTCACGGCCGTGAGATCCATGCCCATCGCCTTGCCCGTCGGAGACAGACCAGTGGGGGTGCCCGCACCTTGATCTTGCTGGTTCATCGCCACCTGGGTCTCCTTGCGGGCGCCAATGGTGACGTTCAGCGTCTTGTGCTGGCCATTGCGGAGGATCGCAAACTCGGCGGACTTGCCGGCTTGCAGACTGGCGACACGGCGGGTCAGCTCATGGGAATCGCTGATGCCGTGACCATTAATACCGACGATCACATCACCCTGGTGGACCCCGGCATGAGCGGCCGGGCTGTCGGGCACAACATTGGCGACAATGGCCCCTTTCGGCTCATGCATACCGAGGGACGCAGCCATTTCCGGCGTCAGACTCTGAATTTGCACGCCTAGCCAGCCGCGCGACACCCGGCCATGAGCCTTGAGCTGCGCCACGATATCCTTGATGGTCGAAGCCGGGATGGCAAAGCCGATGCCGACACTGCCGCCGGTCGGCGAGAAGATCATCGAATTCATGCCCACGACCTGACCGCGCAGGTCGAAGGTCGGACCGCCGGAATTACCGCGATTGATCGGGGCGTCAATCTGAATGAAGTCCGTATAGGGCTGGTCGGCGGTGTTGATGTCGCGGCCGATCGACGACACGATGCCGGCCGTAACAGTGTTCGACAGACCGAACGGGTTTCCGACAGCCACCACCCAATCCCCCACACGCAACGCCCGGTCATTGCCGAACTCGACGGTGGGAAGGGGTTTGCTGGATTTGACCTTGAGCAGAGCGATGTCGGTCGCCGGATCGGTGCCGACCAGCTTGGCATCGAAGGTGCGCCCGTCAGGCAGCTTCACCTTGATCTTGGTGGCGTGGGCGATGACGTGATTGTTGGTCACGATCAGGCCGGACTTGTCGATGATGAAGCCCGACCCCATGGACTCGGCGCGCCGCACCTGAGGTTGCATCTGGGGCATGGGACCGCCGAACTGGCGGAAGAAATTGCGGAAAGCGTCCGGCATGTTGTCCATGTCGTTGCCGGAGATCTTCCGAACCTCGTCGGCCGTGACGCTGACCACAGCCGGGCTGACGCGCTCGACCAGATCGGCAAAACTGAACGGGGTACCGTTCTCCATCATCCGGGGCGGCGGGGCGGCGGCACTGCTGTGCGCCTGGGCCTCATAGCGGACGGGAACGGTTGTGGCAGGGCCGGAGGATTTGGCCGGCAGAAGGGCGTATGCGCCAAAACTGACGAGGATGATCGTTGCGGCCGAGACGCCAGCCAGTACAGCCTTGTTGCGCTTCAGGTATGCCATGATGTGCTCTTTGTTCATTGGTCCCATCTCCATAAACATGGAGCAAAGCTGAGATACGCCGTAATTGTTGCCTGATAATTGCTTGATTATGAATATCAGGTAATATTCAGCTGAACATCAAGCCGCGTGCAACGCCTGCCCCGGATTGTCGTCAGGAGCCTTTCTCCTGCCAGTGTCCGCTCCGCTTTAGCGCATCTACGACCTCAGGAGGCATGTACTTCGCGTCATGCTTGGCCAGGATCTCGTTGGCGGCAAAGGTTCCGCTCGGCTTGAGCCGGCCAATGGCCACCACGCCCTGGCCTTCCCGGAACAACGCCGGTAGTTCCCCGGTATAGGTGACCGGCACGGTCTTGCTGCCGTCGGTCACGACGAAGTGAATGGTCGCGCCAGGCCCCCGTTTTACGGAGTGCTTGGCGACCAGCCCGCCGATCCGGAAAGCCACGCCCGGCGCCACATGCTTGGCGTAAACGTCGGATGGACTGTAGAAATACAGGACGTTGTCCTGCAGCGCCGCAACGGCCAGACCGGCCGCACCGGCCCCTCCAACCAACAGTGCGATGACAAAATACAAACGGCGGCGTTTGCGGGCGTTCATGGCGGTCTCCGGGCTTCACTCGTATATTTAGCGCGGCTGCGCTCAGGGGGGAAATCCAATGAAACTTATCCGGCTCGCCGCCGCGTTGGCATGCGCATTTCTGCTTATTGGCTGCCTCCCGGTCACCTCCAAAACACCGGTCGGCAGCGCGGCGGGCCTTAAAGCCGATAACGCCCTTTACGGCACCTGGAAAGGCCACAGCCCGGATGCCAGCAACAAGGATGATGGTTACTTCCATTTCATGAAAGCCAAGGACGGCACCATCACGGTCGCGATGATCCTGGCACGCGGCAGTTCCGATGACGGCTGGACGATCTTCAGCACCCGCACCGCCGCACTCGGCAAGAACCACTTCATCAACGCGGTCGAGACCTTCGACCGGGACGTCCCGGCGGAGG
>JBJKRM010000355.1:0-2543 GCA_046704685.1 Rhizomicrobium sp. | reverse complement strand
GAACCGGACAGCGCCGAGCGCGGGTTGATCAGGTCGGTGGGGTCGAGCACCCGCGTGCAGTTCTCGCACTGGTCGCCGCGGGCCCGCTCATAGCCGCAATGCGGGCAGGTGCCGATCACATAGCGGTCCGGCAGGAAGCGCTTCTCGGCGTGGGAATAGACCTGCTTGGTGGTGCGCACCTCCAGATGGCCGCGCTGCCACAGCACCCGCGCCAGGTGCTGGGTGAATTCGTGGTTCTGCGGGCTGGAGGAGCGGCCGAAGAAATTCCACGACAGGCCGAAGCGCTCGCCCAGGTCCTTCTGGATCTCGTGCTGCTCGCGGCAGTAGACGGCGACGTCCTGCCCGGCCTCCAGGGCCGCGAGTTCGGCCGGCGTGCCGTGCTCGTCGGTGGCGCAGATATAGAGCGTGTCGTCGCCCTTGGCCCGGCAAAACCGCGCATACACGTCGGCCGGGAGCATCGAGCCCACCAGATTGCCCAAATGCTTGACGCCGTTGATGTAGGGAAGTGCGCTGGTGATCAGATGCCGTGTCATGGGAACCGCTGGGAGGTTAAGGAACGGCGGACAATATAGGCCCCGCCCTGCCGATCCAACCCTTCCTGCTCCCGGGCGTTGCGTCGCGGCCGGAGCCGTCGTATCTCCAGCGCCGGAGCCGGCTTAGCTCAGCTGGTAGAGCACCTGATTTGTAATCAGGTGGCCGGGGGTTCGAGTCCCTCAGCCGGCACCACGCTTCGCGCGCGAAGCGAGAGGAGGCTGTCACGTCGTAGCCCATCCGGCGTAGCCGGACGTTCGCCCCGAGTTACGCGTAGCAAGCCACACCCCTGGTGTCATGATCTGCGAATGGTGCGCGTGATCGGACTTGTCACCCCTTTGCCTGGTCCAACGCCACCGCCGCACGGATCAGCGCCTTCAAGGCTTTTTCGTCGATCTTGTCGTCCTCGTGGAAATCGATGGCGCGCCGCGTGTTGCCGTCGAGGCTGGCATTGAACAGCCCGGCCGGATCATCCAGGGAAGCCCCTTTGGCGAAGGTCATCTTCACCGTGTCCTTGTAGGTCTCACCGGTGCAAATCATGCCGTCGTGATTCCACACCGGTACGCCACGCCACTTCCACTCCTCAACCACCTCTGGATCGGCTTGCTTGATCAGAGCGCGTAATTGGCCGAGCATCTTGCCCCGCCAGTCGCCCAGTTCCTTGATCCGCGCATCGATCAGCCGAGAGGCAGATTTGCCTTTCGGCGCTGCAGCGTTCGTCATGCCGCCATTTCCGTCAATCTCGCGCCAAGACCTGTTCCAGGTTCGCAATGAACTTCTGCCACCCGAATTTGGCGCCGTTGTAGGCTTGCGGCTGATCCGGCCGGAAACCCGACTGCTCCATCCGCAGATGCGTCCCCGTGCCGGTCGGAGTCAGCGTGAAACTGACCACGCTGGCGAGATTGTAGGCCGCATCCTCATGCGCGAAATTCCAGGTGTAGGTCAGCGACCTGTTCGGCTCGAAGGCAAGCACCTCGCAATCCAGCACACCGCCCCAATCGCCGCGAAGGTTGAAGCACTCGCCCACACCCAGCTTGAAGTCGTTCTTCATCAGCCACGCTTCAATCAGATGCGGCTGGGTGAGTGCACGCCACAGATTTACCGGCGGATAGGGAAACTCCCGTTCGACGACGACGGAGCGGGTTTCACTCATTGGTCCATCCTTTTGAGAAGATCTTCGAGAGCATCGAACCGGGTTTGCCAGAAGCTGGTCATCTGGCTCGCCCAGTCGATCAGAGGCGCCAGGGCGTCGAGCTGGGCGCTGTAATGCGTCTGGCGTCCTTTGTGGCGGTCGCGCACCAGACCGGCCCGTTTGAGGACACCGAGATGTTTGGACACAGCCGGCTGCGAGACGCCGGCCTGCGCCGTCAAGGCCACCACAGTCTGCTCGCCCTCACGGCACAGCCGCTCGAAGATCGCTCTCCGGGTCGGATCGGCAAGGGTTCGGAACAATGTGTCGTGCGCAACAGACATCAATAACCCACTGGTTATGAAATATACCAATAACTGAATAGTTATGGGTTGGTCAAGAGCGTCGGCAGAACCTCCAGACGAGACTGCGTCGCGATCAACCCAATATGACGCAGGACCTAAAGCCTATTTGTTCTTGATATGATCGCCTTATATTGTCATTATATTCTTAACCGCCGGACTTGGACTGGAAATCCGAATTCGGCACGGATGTGAAGGAGTGCGTCAGAGCAGTGAGCGGCGAAGGGCCTTTCGCGATGGCCCGGATCCGTAGAGGCGTGAGGACATACAGGGTCAGGATGCATCCATCCCTTGCGCGCATCCGCCATCGATCCTGCCGAGCCGCCGCCCCGCAAAGCGGGGTTGCGTTGCCGCCCAAGGGCGTCAGCGTGAGGCGCAGTGCAGGATCGGTGAAGCCCGTGGAAAGGCCTTCGCGGCTTTGGCAAAGCGGTTCGCCCGAGGGGACGTGCCGGAAGATCTCAATAGCCGCCGAACCCGGACATCGGCCGCACCATGCCGCGCAGCATCCAGAACGGGATCAG
>JBJKRM010000354.1:0-5855 GCA_046704685.1 Rhizomicrobium sp. | reverse complement strand
GCCAAGATCGAGGCCGGCAAGATGGAAATCGCGCCACACCCGATCGATGCCCATCGCACCTTCGAGATCGCCCTCAAGCTGATCGGCGCCAAGGCTCGCGAAAAGAAGCAGGAGCTGGTGATCACCGTGCTGCCGGATGCGCCGCCGCTCTACGCTGACGAGCGTGCGCTCAAGCAGATCCTGATAAACCTCGTATCCAACGCCGTGAAGTTCACGCCCGAGGGCGGCAAGATCGCCGTCACCGCGGGCGCGGCCAGCGGCGGCGGCTTTCAGATCGTTTGTGAGGATAACGGTCCCGGCATTCCACGCGAGAAGCTTGACAAGATCTTCACGCCCTTCAGCCAAGTCGACAACCGCTACGACCGCCAGGCCGGCGGCACGGGACTGGGCCTGGCGCTGGTGCGCGGCCTCGCCGAGCTGCACGGCGGCCGGGCCTGGTTGGAAAGCGAATACGGCAAGGGCTGCCGCGCTTATGTGGTGCTGCCCGCCGAACCGCCCAAGCAAGCCGAAAGGGCTGCATAGGCTGGTCTTTCGCAGCCTTTCCTGCACCCACATGGCGCTCCGATTAATCCTAAATGAAGGACTAGTGCCTAAAGTCCTATTGGTTGCGGCACGGCTCGTTACGCCGAGAACGGGAGCGCGATGGGATTGCCTGTACGCTGGCTTTGCGGTTCGCTAGCAGGACTTGTTGCCTGCTTTGCCTTGTCGCTTGCCCCGGCGTGCGCGATGAGTGTGGCGCCGGCGGATCTCGAGGCTGCCGTGCGCACGCTCGGCTTTCTCGACAGCATGCAGCGCCACTCGCCGATTACCGTAAGTGTTGTTTATAAAACGGGGGATGAGAAATCCAAAGCGCTTGCTCAAAAGGCGGCCGCCATTCTTGCAGGGCTGCGGGGACCGAATTCATCCAGGATCGCGCCCAATATCGTGCCAGCTGGCGAACTGGCCAAATCCGGCAGACACGTCGACGTCATCTATCTGCTTCCCGGCGTCTCGGATGACGGCAATGCCGTCGTTGATTTTGCGCGACGAGAGCATGTCCTCAGCATTTCGAACGACCCGGCCTGCCTCAACGCGCAGTGCTGCGCCCTGGTCGTAAGGGCCGGTACGCGAACCCAGATCACGCTCGATACAGCGGTGGCGAAGGAGACGGGTGCGACGTTTTCCTCGCTGTTCATGATGATGGTGAAGCGCAGATGACCTGGACGGCTTCGAGAAAGGGTTTAGGGCGCAGCGCTTGTGCGGCAGCTGTTCTGGGGTGTGCCGTCGCTACGGCACCGGCCCGGGCGCAATCAATGGATTACGGAACGCTCGAGAAGCTGTTCCACGGGCCGGTCACGACCAGCGCGACTGGGTCTCCACAACGTGACACGGACGTTCCGGTCAATATGTCGATCATAACGGCGGACGATATCCGGCGTTCCGGTGCGCGGGACATCCTCGGCGTTCTGCGGCATGTCCCGGGTGTCGACGTGATGCAATGGGGAACCGACAACGCCGACGTTTCGGTCCGCGGATATGACCAGGCTTTTGCCTCCGGAACGCTGGTGCTGGTGGACGGCCGGCAAGTGTATGCAGACTATTACGGCTTCATTCCTTGGAGCGCTTTGCCTGTCGAATTGGGCGAGATCCGCCAGATCGAGGTCGTGAAAGGTCCCAATACGGCGTTGTTCGGCTTCAATGCGGCCGGCGGCGCAATCAATATCATCACCTATAATCCGCGCTACGATGACGTGAACACGGTTTCGCTGCGCGCCGGCAGTCCTGCACTGGGAGAAATCTCGGGCGTGGCGACGGTACGGCTCGGTGAACAAGGTGCTTTTCGCATCTCGGCGGGCTATCGCAAGAACAACGATTTTTCGACAGCCATCCCCGCAGCCATGGCCGCGTCACCTCGGACTGACAACGATCGTGCGAGCGTTGACGCTGATTTCGTATATGCCATCGGGCGGAATCTCGAAATCGGACTGGAAGCGAGTCATACGCACGCGAGAGTGAATGAAATCTCGCCAAACTACGTCATGCAATCCTCCAAGTACGAAACGAACTCGATACAGGGCCACATATCGGCCGATACGCGCATTGGGTTGCTGAAGCTGAGCGCCTATACCAACTGGATCGGATGGCAGGGCGCCCCGAGTCCGCTGCTCGGCCGGTTCAACACGGGAAACCAGGTGACCGTGGTGCGGGCCGAAGACATGTTCGAACTCGGCACGGGGCACGTTTTGCGCTTCGCGGTGGCCTATCGGCACAACGCGGTGAATACCACACCAAATTCGGGCGGCACGGTCAGCTACGATGTGTGGTCGGGCTCTGGCATGTGGAGCTGGCAGATTGCTCCGGAACTTTCGCTGACAAACGCCCTGAGGTTGGATCACCTCACGCTCGGCCGCAGCGGGACGATGCCCGCGGACTATCCGTTCTCGAACGCTGATTGGAAGCAGACGCTCGACGAAGTCAGTTTCAATTCCGGCATTGTATGGTCGGTGGACGAGCAGGATACGCTCCGTCTCATCGCCAGTCGCGGCGTTCAGCTCCCGAGCCTTGTGGAGTCCGGGGCGCTGCTCATCGATACGCCATTCCTCAGCGTGACCGGGATTCCGACGCTCAAGCCGACATCGGTGATGAACTACGAGGTCACATGGACGCGGGAGCTTCCAGAACTGCAAGCGCGATTTCAGATCGCGGCCTTCCATCAGAGCACCACGAATCTCATCTCCGTGGGTGGCGGGGTGGCACCTGGTCCACTGACCTATTACGCGACGCCCGCCAATGTAGGGTCTTCTCGGGCCAATGGCGTCGAATTCACTGCAAGTGGCGCGATCGATGCCGGTTGGCACTGGATGTTGGGATACCGCCTCGAATCCGTCGTCGACCGGCTGCTGCCGATGGCAGTAAACGGGAGCGATTTTGTTGATTACCAGCACGGCACTCCCAAACAGCTTCTGAAAACAGGGCTTGGGTGGGCCAGTGGACGTTGGGAAGCGGACGGTTATGTCAACTGGCAATCCAAGACAAGCGGCTTGAGGCTTACCGGACTCGGCACCTCTCGCGTGCCAGTCGGTGCATTTGCCACCGTCGATGCCAGAATTGGCTATCGGCTGGCCGACTGGGCGACCATTGCCGTATCCGGGCAAAACCTATTGCAGGCGCATCAGATGCAGACGTCTGGTCCTGAGATCGGCCGTCAGCTCTATCTGACCCTCACACTTCGCAATTGAGGGGCAGCGCGTCCAAGCCATGGATATCTTCTGGGAAATCACTCTCGTCGAGTCCTTGCTGAACGTGGCGGTGTTTGCCGTTGCGGTGATTGCATTCGGGCTGGTGCGTTTGCTGATGGCACGCTGGCGTCCCAATGCGGTGCGCACGTCGGATGCGGCGGTCGGCCTGCTGTTTGGCGTCGCCACGACGGTGGCGCTTCTTCTGCCCGTGCATTTGAATGGCGGCGCTTCGACTGGCAGCCAGACCATACTCCTGGCATTGGCAGGGCTTATCGCGGGACCGGTCGCGGCGCTTCTCGGGCTGATCGTGTCGGTTGCTGCGGTCATGGTTCGGGCCGTGCTGACCGGCGCGATCGACGGTTCCATCACCACGACGCTGTTTGCCGCCACATTCGCCGGAATCGGTTTGCGCAAGCTCATCGACACCGGTGTTCGCTGGAAGCGCGTGTCGTACTACCATTTCCCGATCTTGGGTGCCGTTTGCGCTGTACTCGGACTGACTGCACTGTGGGCATTCCAGGGCCCGCAGGCGGCCTTGAGCTCTGCGGTAGCTGCTGTTCTGGCCAGCGTACTGGTTGCCACCATGCTCGGCACGCTGCTGTTGCATGAGACGCGCCGGCATGAGGCCGAAAAGGAGGTGCGTGAAAGCGAAGCCCGCTTGGCCACCCAAGCCAATGAGCTCGCCAAACAGGCCGATGAACTGGCCACGCAGGCCAATGAGCTAGCGCAGGCGCGCGATACGGCGGAGCGGGCCAACCGCGCGAAAAGCAGATTTCTCGCCAATATGAGTCACGAATTGCGTACGCCGCTCAATGCCATTCTGGGCTTTTCGGAGGTCATTGCCCAGGAATGTCTCGGACCGGTGGGGACGCCGCGTTATAAGGAATATGCCAGCGACGTCCATTCCTCCGGCGCGCATCTGCTTAGCCTGATCAACGACCTGCTCGACGTGGCGAAGATCGAGGCCGGCAAGATGGAGATCGCGCCGCGGCGGCTTGATACGCGATCAACATTCGATATTGCCCTCAAGCTAATCGGCGCCAAGGCGCGAGAGAAAAAGCAGAAGCTGGTGATCACGATTTCCCCCGACGCTCCGCCGCTCTATGCCGACGAGCGCGCGCTCAAGCAGATCCTGATCAACCTGGTGTCGAACGCCGTGAAGTTCACGCTGGAAGGCGGCAAGATCGCCGTCACCGCGGGTCCGGCCAGCGACGGTGGGTTCCAGATCGTTTGCGAGGACAACGGTCCGGGCATCCCGCAAGAGAAGCTCAACAATATCTTCGCGCCCTTCAGCCAAGTGGATAACCGTTACGATCGCCAGACCGGCGGCACTGGTTTGGGACTGACACTTGTGCGCAACCTCACAGAGCTGCACGGTGGCCGGGTGTGGCTGGAAAGCGAATATGGCACGGGTTGCCGCGCTTATGTGGTGCTGCCGGCCGAACCGACCGAGCATGCTGAGCAGGTGGCCTGAGCAACGAAAGGGCTTGACATGGGACACCACTGGAGAGAGCCGTACCGCCCCGAGTCGATGGCGAAGAAGCCTTCCGTGCTGTCCGAGCTTGTTGGACTGATCGTGAGCGCCTTCCGGCACGATCACATCGAGAAAAACCGCTGGGCCATGCCGTTCAGCGCCACGCCGATGGTGTCCGGGCGCCGCTTCGCGGGCCGCAAGCACTAGCCGGCCATCTTCAGGTACTGAACCGGCTGGTCACTGCGGGGCCTAGAGCAGCGTGCCCCAGCAGACCATGATCAGGCCTACCACGCCATCACTGCAATTGTGCGCCAGGATGGGCGCCACGATGCTCTGCGACTTCTCCAGCCAGTAGGCATAGAGCACGCCGAGCGCGAAGGCGAAGCCCTGCTGCACCAGCGCGGCCTGCCAGCCCTCGGCGAAGAAGCTGCCGGCATGCGCCAGAGCGAAGATCACCGCCACGATGATGCCAGCCCAGCTCATGTTGAAGCGGCCCACATGCAGTTTTCCGGGCATGGTGGCGATCAGATAGGTGACGAGCAGCGCCCGGAACGGGATCTCCTCGGTCGGTCCGACATAGACGCCCTCGAAGAACAGCCAGCCGGTGATATTGGCAGGGGTCGGGGTATAGCCGATGTCCGGCCTGGTATGGGCGATCAGGTGATGCAGGTTGCCGGGAATGGCCATCATCACGCCGAACAGCGAACCCCACAAGATGGCCTGCCAAATGTAGGTCTTGCCCTTCGGCCAGTGCAGCCCGTAGTTGCCGGGAACGATCCGGTATTTCAGCACGGCGATGGCGACGAGCGCGAACACGAGCTGGGCGGCGTGCTGGGCATAGAGCCAGGGCAGGTTCATACCCGGCGTCAGTTGGATGCCCAGCGCCTTGGCGCCGAAAAGCGTGGCATAGGCCGCTACCGCAGGCAGCACAAGGCCGAGCGCGGCCGTGACGAGGATGGGGACGAGCCTCAGCCGGAAGCGCGGCTCGATCGGGATGTCAGCAGCTGTCATGGCTGCAACTTAAGCGTCGTTCGCCTTCGTCGTCTTGAACAGATTTGACCGGCGCCAAGCGGAAGGCGTCTGCCCCGTCATGCTGCGCAGCACGCGGCACATATGCGCCTGGTCGGCGAAGCCGGCTGACGCTGCGACCGACGCCAGTGGAG
>JBJKRM010000353.1:0-7119 GCA_046704685.1 Rhizomicrobium sp. | reverse complement strand
CAACAGAAACACGATCACTACGGTCTGCGCTGCATTGTGCACCCAGTCCGGCAACCGGTCGGCGCCCATTTCCTTGGCCTTGCGGTACAGCATCGCCATTCCCACACCGACGGCGAATCCCGCCATGCCGCGGGCCCAGCCGTAATTGTAGGTGATGTCGAGGCCGTGGCGGGTACTCGAAGCCAAGAGCGTCAATCCTGACAGCCCGGCGCCGATCAGCACCAGCCCGCGCCACCAGGGGCCCCGCGACAGCAGCACGTAGACCGGGAACAGCAGGCAGAGGAGAAATTCGACGCTGACGAACCACGAGGCGCCGTTCCAGGTGAGATAAGGCAGGACATCCCAGCCCTGCACCAGGAAGAGGTTGGCCACGAAGCTCGGCCAGGTGTTAATCGGCGCCCAAGGCTGGTGGTAGATCGACAGATACCCGCCCATGTAAGACAGCCAATTCAGCGTCCACATCAGGAGCAGCATCGAGATCAGCGTCACGAAATGCACCGGATAGAGCCGGGCCAGCCGTGCTTGGATAAACGGCCCATACGCCTTGCCCCGCCAGAACTCCCGCGCCCGGTCGCCGTAGACATGCACCAGGATGAAGCCGGATAGCGCGAAGAAAAACTCCACCCACAAATAGCCCCGGCTCACCGGCAGGTCGAACCACCGCGCGCAATAGAAGAAGTTGGCCCACCACCCCGTGTGACAGACCGGCTGGTCGACACCGCGGTAACCATGGCCTTCGCAGAAGTGGAACAGCACGAGAATCAGCGGCGGGAAGGACCGCGCCCCGGACAGCGCCTTGATCTCGACGGGCCGCTTGCTCATCGAGGCACTGCCGAGGCGGACCCGGCCCGCGTCGTCATCGCCGGACCTGCGCACAGATGGATTATCGCTGCCGCATTGACCGCGCCCAGTCCTGCGGCAAATAGTTCGAAGCCGGACATTGGAATCCCTTGCCGGGGTGAACTCTACTGTCTTGGTTTGAGCCTGTCATCGGGATGTGGGGGCATGGGTGTCGCGATTCCTTGAGTTGGTCGGTCTTGCCCTCGGCGGGTTTCATCTGCAGTCCTTGCTTGGAATTACCGCCATTCTTTTCCTCGCCTGGTTGTTTTCCGAGAATCGCCGTGCCTTTCCGTTGCGCACCGTGCTGGCCGGCATGGGGATGCAGGTGTTCCTGGCGCTCCTGTTATTGAAGGTGCCGGTGGCCCGCGACGGCCTATTTGCCCTCAATGGAGTCGTCACCGCGCTTACCGATGCCACCAGGGCCGGTACCTCCTTCGTTTTCGGCTTCATCGGCGGCGGCGCCACGCCGTTCCGCATCACCAATTCCGCCGGACTGGTGAACTTCGCCTTCGGGGTGTTGCCGCTTGTCATCGTCATTTCGGCGCTGTCGGCGCTTCTGTGGCACTGGCGGATCTTGTCGGTGGTGGTGAAGGGCGTCGCCTTCGTTCTGCGGCGCGTTTTTGGTATCGGCGGCGCTGTGGGCCTTGGCGGGGCTTCCACCGTCTTCCTCGGCAATGTCGAGGGGCTTCTGGTGATCAGGCCCTATCTGGCCAAGCTGAACCGCTCCGAGCTCTTCATCATGTTCACCATCGGCATGTCGGTGGTGGCGGGCACGGTCT
The DNA here is from genome assembly GCA_046704685.1 of Rhizomicrobium sp. Classification (GTDB taxonomy): domain Bacteria; phylum Pseudomonadota; class Alphaproteobacteria; order Micropepsales; family Micropepsaceae; genus Rhizomicrobium. Next base: position 5,500 of record JBJKRM010000353.1, on the reverse strand, counting down.
TCGTTCTCTACGCCACGATTCTCAAACCGGTTTTGCCCGGCGCCCTGGGCCACATCCTGATTGCCTCCATGATGAGTCTGTTCGGTGGCATCGTCATCGCTCGCATCATGATTCCTGGTGACGCAGCGACCGACACGGTGGCGGAAAGCGAGATGAAGTACCGCTCCAGCATGGATGCGGTCTCCCACGGCACCGAAGTGGGACTGAAGATCTATTGGCAGATCATCGCCATGCTGGTCGTGGTAGTGGCCCTGGTTGCTCTCGCCAACATCATCCTGGCGAACCTGCCGCAGGTTTGGGGTGCGCCACTCACATTGCAGCGCATCTTGGGTTGGCTTTTCGCGCCCGTGGTCTGGCTTTACGGCGTGCCGTGGCACGAGGCCGTCACTGCCGGCAGCCTGCTGGGCACCAAGACCATTCTCAACGAACTGATCGCCTATATCGATCTGGCCGCATTGCCGGTCGGCAGCCTCGATCCGCGCTCGACCTTGATCGTGGTCTACGCCATGTGCGGCTTTGCCAACTTCTCATCGGTCGGCATCGTGATTGCCGGTATGAGCGCCCTGGAACCTGGTCGCCGCGACCTTATCGTGCCTCTGGTGATGCGCTCACTTCTGGCCGGCACGATGGCCAGTGGGCTCACAGGCTGCATCATCGGATTTCTGCCGGTGACCTGAGACGGCCGCGAAGCGGTGATTTGCCTCGCTGCAAGAGTCGAAAAGCAAAAATGGTCGGGGAATTATATACGACCTCTTAACTAGGGGCGCGGCCTAATGGGTAAGATAATTTCCCGCGCCATCGTCCCATGTTGAGTAACCGTGACGGCCTGAAGAATGCTCCTCGCAAGAGGGTGAGCCGCTGTATTCCACTGCCTGAAGTGGACAGTTCGGTTCTGATCAAAGGCATCACCATCTGGCAAAACCTGTCCGGTGAGCGCCCCTTTCCCCGTCGCAGCCAGATCACACCGCATGTGCTGAAAACCTTGCTTAGGAGCACCTCGCTGATCCGCGTGGTCGATGGCGGCAACGACTATGAATACCGTATCGTGGGGGATGCCTTTGTGATGGCGCATGGCGTTTCGTTCCAGGGCATGTCCTGGAGTGAGACCCAAAACCTGACCCCGGGCTATTACGCCTTCGTCAAGCCGATTTATGACCGCGTGGTGCAGAGCGGTGAACCGTGCGCCACCCGTGGATGGGTTGAGCGCGGCGGCAGCGCCGGCCATGTCTATTGCGAAAACGCGTTCCTGCCGCTCGGCGACGAAACGGTCGACCACATTCTTGTCTTCGCGGTTTACATCCGGCGCGCCAATTTCGGGCGCGTTGCCGGCTCGGCCACCGGCTCCTTCGCGGTTTGATCAGCCGCAGCCATTGCGCGCACCATCATTGTTCGCTTCGAAGGTGGGAAACAGGGTGTTGTTCTCCAGATGGATATGCAGCATCAGGTCGTCGGCGAACTTGATCAGTCCGGTGCTCAGAGCCCGCCAGGTTGCGCAGGCGTCGGCCGGTGTTGTGGTGGCGAAAGCCTCAAGCTGAGTTAGTTCAAGGCCGACTTCATCATGTTCCGTGCGCATGGCTGCGATCGGGTGCCGGATGAAGTCGCTGCCGCCGTCTTCCATCATGGGGAAGAGGACGCACTCCTCCTTCTGCATGTGGCTTTCGAGTTCGTTTGCCATCGATTGCAGCAGTTGGGCCAGTCCCTTGGGAGCATCGTCGCGGGCGCCATGAATAGCTTCGACTTGCTTGGCCAGCCGGATCAGTTCCGGCAGTTCGCGGCGGTGTACGTCGTGATAGTGGGTGCGGATGTGGGCGATCAGCGCGGCGGTCTCGCGCGGGGTCTCCATTTCGGTGGAGGTCAACGCAGCCAGTTCGGCGGCGATCGCATCGGCATCCAGCCCTTTGGCGGATGCGGCTTCTGACAATGTCACGGCGCCGCTGCAGCAGAAATCGAGCTTGTATTTGCGGAAGAGGGCGGTGGCGCCGGGGATGTCGGTGGCCAGCGCGCTGAGCGACCTGGCTTGGTAATTTGCTTCTGACGCGGCCGGCATGGAAAACTCCTCGCATGAACGTTGTTACAGTAATTGTAGGAAGGCATAAGAGGTATCAGTACTACCGCTTATAACCCTGCGGCGATGTGCGCCACAGCCGGTGTCAACGGATGAAAATGAACAGGGACCGCCAGATAAACCAGCTTCTCAAGGACATCCGTTCTTGCCGTTTGTGCGAAGCGCATCTGCAGCACGGCGTCAGGCCGGTGATCCACGCATCGAGCAGGGCGCGCATTTGCATTGTGGCCCAGGCGCCCGGCATCCGGGTGCATGAGATGGGCATCTCATTCAATGATCCTTCGGGCGACCGGCTGCGCGAATGGATGGGCATTGGCCGTGATGTTTTCTATGACGGCAATCTCGTCGCCATTCTCGGCATGGCGTTCTGCTTTCCCGGTTATGACGCCAATGGCGGTGACCTGCCGCCGCGCAAGGAGTGCGCCGAAGCTTGGCAGGACAAGCTGTTTGCCGTCTTTCCCCGCTTCGATCTCATGCTGCTCATCGGCACTTATGCTTTCGACTGGCATCTCAAGGGCCAGGCCAAAAAGACGGTCTCGGAAACCGTGAAGGCTTGGCGCGATTACGCGCCCGGCATCATTCCGCTGCCGCACCCGTCTTGGCGCAACAATGCTTGGCTCAAGAAGAACCCGTGGTTCGCCGAAGAGTTGCTGCCGTATCTTCGCCGGCGGGTGAAGCAGGCGATCAAGCCGCGTTGATCTCGAATTTGCAGATCTTGCCGCCGTGCAGCACCGATTCCAAAAGCGTGACCTTCGGTTCTTTCTCCAGCACGATGCCCCAGTTATGCCGCGTCCAGCCGACGGAGCATTCGCACATCGTGCCCGGCGTCTTGGCGGCCAGGCTGTTGAACGGGCAGAAGCAGTCGCCATGCGGATCGTAGGTCACCGTATAGAGCTTGTTCGCATCGTCACGCGCGACCACAAGACCGTTCTTTGTGATCTCCTGACAGAAGCCGTCCAGGTCGCCGGCGAATGTCTTCGTCTTGTCGTCGCCCTGTGAGGCGCAGAAGTTGCCCATCTCCTGCAGCGACGCGGTGAGCGCTTCGCCATCGACACGCTCGCCCAGGCTGGTGAGCAGCTTGGCATAACGCTGCCGCACGAACGGAATGCGCCAGTCTTCTTTCGGCGCGTCGGCGGCATTGGCTGCTTTCGGCAGACAGGCGGCGGCACAGGCGCACAGCCCGCCCGTGCAGGCTTTCAGGAACTGCTTGCGATCCATCTTCCCCTCCTTGGGAGGAGAGGATGCTACTTCGCCTTTACGGGGTGCTTGAAATCACGATCCTGTGCTGTGCGATTGCGTTTCTTTCCGGTTATCGGCATCTCGAATGGCACCGCCGGCAGCCCTTCTGGGGTGTACAGGTTGCAGATCGGGCTGTCGGCCCAACAGTACCGCACCCGCACCGCCTTGGGGGCATGTGATGCGTTCAGGACCACACGGTCGCGATGGATGAAGCCGTGGGCATAGCGGCAATGGCCGTTGGCATTGCACAATTCGAACCCGATGGCGCGATCCCACTCGTGCGGTATCAAACCGTGCGGGGTATGGGTGAAGGTAACGATCACCTTCTTGCCGCGTCGCACCACCGATACCGGCGATGGGCTCGAACCGACCACGTCAAGGCCATAGATGTCATGCTCGGCCAGCAGCGCCAGCCGCCGTCCCACTTCCTGCTTGGCCTGCGGGTGGATGACGTCCGGGCGGCCGAGGTCGATGGTCACCGCCAGGCCCGTATGCGGGGTGGCATCCACCACCCGCCGCTCCACTTCGCGCAGGCTGGCCCAGTCTGATTGCTGTGGCTTGCTGACATACGGCCCGAAGCTCGGCAGCTGGACGACATAGAACGGCGTGTCCGCTCCGAACTTCTCTCGCCAGTTCTGGATCAGTGCCGGCAGCAGCCGGGCGTATTCCTTGGGATGGCCGGCATCGGATTCGCCCTGATACCATATGATGCCGCGGATTTGTGTCTGGCCCAGCGGCACGATCATGCCGTTGTACAACGTGCTGGTGCCGAACTGGTTGAGCCAGGGCACATCCATCGGGCTTCCGGTCTTTTCCAGCGACGCGGACGTCTTCCATCGCCAGGTCCCTGCCAGAGGCTTCACCGAGCCGTCGGCGAACTTCACCGTCATCTGGTCACCGGGAATCAGGATGCCGGCACCCGACTGCACGGCGAGCGCCAGCACGTTCTTGCCTGCGTGCAGCGTTCCGGCCGGGATGTCGTAGACCCGGTTTACGTCATAGCCTTCCATGGCCCCGACGAAATGGCCGTTGACCCAGGCCACATCGAAGCTGTCGATCGGGCCGAGCGACAAAACCGCGCCGCCCTTCGCCTGCGCCGCCGTAAGGTCGATGGTCTTGCGTAGCCAGACGATGCCGTTGAAGGTCTTGAGCTTCGGCACGTCCCAGGCCCGCCAGGTTCCGGTCGGTACCACTTGCGCCCAGTTCGAGTCATTGAGCGACGGAGCGTTCCACGCGAGCTTGGTCTGCAGCGCCGGATCATGCGTGCCCCACCAGCTGCGGATCGATTCACGCCATTTGGCTTCGCCTTCTTTGGGCGAAGCGGCATACAATTTGTCGATGGCAATGGCGTCGTTGTAGCCGCCAAGCTTTTCCAGCTTGTCGTAGCTGATCCAGGCCTTGATCACCGAGCCGCCCCAGGCGTCTTCGATCAGACCGATCGGAATGCCTGCTGCCGGCTGCAAATCGCGGCCGAAATAGTAGCAGACCGCGGAGAACTCCTTGACGTTCTTGGGACTGGTCACCGCCCAGCTGGCGCCGGCCCCGAATGTCTGGCGCGGGGTGGTGCTGGGATAGCGCTGCACATGGAAAAGGCGGATCTGCTCGTTGTTTGCCGCCCGCATTTCGCTGTCGTAATTGGTGGCCAGACGCAGCGGCAACTCCATGTTCGATTGCCCGGAGCAGAGATAGACATCGCCCACCAGCACGTCGTTCAGCGTCTCGCTTTCGCCCGTGCTGCTCTTGGCTGAAAGGCTGTAGGGGCCGCCGGCCTTCATCGCCGGCAGAACGGCATGCCAACGCCCCGATGCATCGGCGGTGGCGTTTGCCGTATGGCCGTCGAAGGACACCTCTACCTGGGCGCCGGGCCCCGTCACGCCCCACACCGGTATCGGCCTGTCGCGCTGGAGCACGGCGTGGTCCTGGAACGTGGTGTAGAGCAGGGTGTGGCTCGCTGGCGACTGATGGGGCTTCACCATGGCGACGACCGGCGGTGGTGGCGGCGGCGGGTTCGTGGCGCAGGCGGTAAGGGTCAGAGCGGCGGCGATGGCCACATACTTGTTCATTCCTGGTTCCCCTCTATTCTTTCGGCGGGAAGAGCCGCGATTAAATACCGGAGGAACGGCGATGGCCAGATTGGCCGCCATTCTGTTCTGCGTCATTCTGGCGGCCTGCGTGCCGGTAACGGCGCCGTCGGGA
>JBJKRM010000352.1:0-4663 GCA_046704685.1 Rhizomicrobium sp. | reverse complement strand
ATCTCGGGATCGCCTGGGACGGCGACTTCGATCGCTGCTTCTTCTACGACGAGAACGGGTCCTTCGTCGACGGCTACTACATCGTCGGCCTGCTCGCGGAGGCGTTCCTTGCCGAGTACCCGGGTGCGAAGATCCTGCATGACCCGCGCCTGACCTGGAATACCATCGACCAGGTGAAGGCCGCGGGCGGCACTCCCGTCGTCTCCAAGAGCGGCCACGCGTTCATGAAGGAGAAGATGCGTACCGAGGACTGCGTGTACGGCGGCGAAATGAGCGCGCATCATTACTTCAAGCGCTTTGGCTACTGCGACAGCGGCATGATTCCGTGGCTGCTGGTGGCCTCGCTGGTGTGCTCGCGCGGCATGCCGCTCTCCGAGATGGTGGCCGAGCGCGAGGAGAAGTTCCCCGCGAGCGGTGAGATCAATCGCGAGGTCGCGGACCAGAAGGCGGCCATGGCCGAGGTCGAGAAGCGCTATGCCGACGCGGCGCTGGAGATCGAGCACATCGACGGACTGTCGATGGCGTTCGAGGAATGGCGCTTCAACCTGCGTCCCTCGAACACCGAGCCGCTGCTTCGATTGAACGTGGAGTCGCGCGGCGACCGCGGCCTGATGGAACTCAAGACCGACGAGATACTCAAGCTGCTAGGCGACTGAATCGCGCGGGCATTGCAATCGGGCCTTTGCGTCTGCGTGAAGGCGCCGTTCCCCTCTCCACGGAAATGATGCTACCGGCGCGATCCCGCAGCCCGTTCCGGATTCGAACCTCCTCCCTCCCCCTGGCCGGGACGGGAGGACGTTCGGAGAGGATCAAGGCTGCGGCGGCTGAGTGATCGTACACGCATTCGGCGCGTTGGTGGCGGTGTAGTAAGGAACGCCCTGATCGTCCGGGTGGATCTGTCGGGTGACGACAGTACTGGTACCGTGCAGTTTGAGCTGGTTCTGTTCGGCCGGCGCCGGCTTGAGATCGGCCATTGCGGGTGGAAGTACCGTGGTGGGCGAAGTGCCGGGCGTGTAGGCCGGGTCGTTAATGGCGATCGTGTAGTCAATGCAGCCATTCTTCGGGCAGGCGTAATAGGTTTCACCCGCGCTATTGTCCGGGCAGGCAGCGTCGGGATGGCTGCCGACGTAGGAGCTGTCGCAACTGCCGGTAGGCGAGGGGCCAAGGGGGTTTGGGGTCTGCTGAACGATGTTCAGGTACAGGTAGCCGGTCGCCGGGTTGTAGTAGTACTTGTCGAGGACAGGCTGACCGTTGGGCGTGCCGTCGGCAGTGAGCCCCCTGATGCTGGTCGCGGCACTCAAGGCCATTACGCTGACACCGTTGGAGGCGGCCGGGCAGCCGGCTCCGTGGGTGCCCGTGGGTACATTGTCCGGGTTCACGGCGTCCAGGTTATTGCAGGAAGCCAGGCTCGTCCAATAATTCTTCAATTGGGGATCACCTGCATTAACGCCGCCACCGTTATAGGACTTGTAGCCGCGCTTGATGGTGAATGTCGTGCTCGCGGGAGGCACGGCAGTGGCTCCGTTGCTGGCTTCTGTCGCATAATCTATGCCCAGGCGGATATAGAACGGATGCGCCGTGCTGATGTTCGGATCTACGACGTCAGCAAGCGTCACGTCAATCCATTTGTAGAGGCCGGCTTCTCTGCTGGTTCCCGTAGCAGTCGTCGGCGCTACAGTCACCGTATAGCCATAACCGTTGCTTAGCTTGGGCTCATAACTGCCGAGTCCGTTGCGCCCGTAGCGCATGACCATGGTCGGGTGAAACATGGCGGTGGACGGAGGCGGTGCAGGCACCAGATCGTCCCGGGTGAACGTCACCTGCTGCCAATGCGAGTTGCTGCCGCCCGGGAAGGTGCCCGAGTTCGGATAAAGCGAGGAAAACTGCAGCGTGCCCATGCTCGCGGGTGACATCAGCGCGCTGGTGCGCCCCTCGTACTGTTCATTCTGTGCGCCCCGCGAAAGGCATTCGTCCACCGAATTGGAGGTTCCGTTGAAGGGGAGGTTGTTGAGCGAGATCGGATACACCGGATGGGTTCCCGAGTTCGGTGCGAGCTGGACGCTGAAGCCGTCCAGGGTGCCGTCCTCGTCTATGATCGACGTATTCTTGTCGCCGTCGACGAAATTGTTTCCGATATTCACCTGCTCGGTGAAGACCTGATGCCGCAGGTTGGTGTTGACGAACATCAATTGATTCGACGCGGTGCCGGTGGGGTAGGAGTTCTGATTGGACAGGAACCAGCCGAAGGCGGCATCGCCTTCATAGGGCGCCGGCGGGCCTTCGTGCTCCGGGTTCTTCGAGGCAATTTCATATTCTTGCAGAGACTTGCAATCGGCACGGTCGAGTTCGCGATAGAGCGCGCCGGCGCTGCAAGGCATGGGCTTCTGGTTTGCAATCCAGTAGCCGGTCCAGCCTGCGTTGTAGTTAAAGTTGACGAAGCGGTCGTGAAAGACGCGCACCGGTCCGTCGTAGAGAAAGTAGCCGGCGCTGTTCCAATGCGGGTCTTGATAACCGTTATCGAATACGTCGCCGCTGTGTGCATTCGTCGAAGGGGTGTAATCGATGCAGCCGAACTCCCCGCCGACATTGCCTCCCGTCACAGGCGTTGAATTTGCCGAACAAGGGCCCCAGCGGCCGGGATTGTTTTCGCTCACACCGATGAGCACGCTGTCCTCGAGCAGATGCCAGGCGCCGGGGGGGTTGCCGTCTATGCCGCCCGAGGTGAGCAGCGACACGTTGTCGCGATTAGTGGCGAAGTGGCTATCCTTTACCACAAACCAGGAACCCCTCATCCACACGCCGCGGAAACGGTTGCGCGTCGCCGTCAAGCCATCGAAGTTTGCGATTAACGAAGAGTTGCCTTTGGCTGCACTGTTTTGAGGCTCCAGGACATTCGCACCGTTCATGGCGCCGATAGAGGAGTCGACGTAGAAGCCTAGGAAGCAGGCGTGCGCCCTGTCGTCCTTGACGGTCCCCAGCGGGTTATAAAACAGATGGGAGCCATTGATGGATTCCGTAGGCACAACCCACCAGTAGCCGTTGCCCACGCCCTGGCAACCCCCGATGGAATCGCCGATGAGTCTGGTGTCGGGGTTTTGGATCCAGAACCCGCTCGCGGGTTCGATGTAGTATTCCGAGCTTGGGCAGATAGGGCTGGGTGCGTTGTTGCCTATGAAATGGCCGCTCGTGCCCGTCGTCCAGCAACTGCCGTGCACCACCTGCTTCTGGTTGTCGGTGTCGGCTATGTTGAAGCCGTCGTAATTGATGTAATCCGACGATTTGGTGTCGTTGGTCATGTAGTCACCCGTCCACCAGTAATGGCTGATCATGTACTCGCGGGAATATGCACCGGGTGGAAGGAAGGAGGGTGGGGCGCTGGCCGGCAGGGGGAGGACATTTATTCCGTAGATGTCGAAGGAATTGCTCATCGCGCCCAGACCGAGATCGTCCCGGAAAGTGATGCCACTGTCGACGGCGACGTTTGTCGTACCGGCGTCGCCGAGTTCCTCGTAGAAGATATGCCCGACGATGCGCGCGCAGACCAGGTTGGAGATTGTCAGGTTGGACGTTTCGTGGACAGTGACGCATTTGTTATAGCTGTGGTCGACGCTGTCCGCGTCTACAAGGACATTGGCCGTACCGGGGTTCGGTGCCACGGCAATGTCGCCTACCTTGTGGAAGTGGATCGGGTAGCTGCCGAGCTGCGCTTTGCCGAATTTCGACAGGCGCACGCCCTGGATCGCAACCTGCTTGAAGCCGCGGTGGATCTTGATTTCTCCGCCCCAGTGCTCGTTGATGGTGGCGGCGGCGATGTCGGGGTTGGTGATGGAAGACGGCGGGACGATCGTCGCCGTTTCCGCCGTCAGGGTGATGTCGCGGCTGATCAGGCCGACCTCGGCGCGTTCGTCCACGCCGAAGTTCCGGTCGGCGCCGTCGCACATGAAGGCGGGTTGGGTGCTGGTCGAGGTGTATGCGGGATAGAGGGGGTCCGGACAGGTGGCGGTGGCCGGGGAGGGCGCGAGGCTGCCGAAATGGTAGTACTTGAGCGGCTGAGCGAGCGTAACCTTGCTGCCGGCGCCTTGTACGCCGTTGCTGCCCGCCGTTACGCTCGCGATCTGCACGAATTCCGTGTCGAAGGGTACGAAATTGCTCGTCGCCACCACGATCCAGTCGCCCTTTTGCCAGCCTTCGGCTCCCTGGGTTACGTCGGCGGTTAGATACAGTGTGGTGGGCCCGGTACTCGTTGCCGCGGCGCCCGCGGTCATGGGGCCGGCCGGCTTCACAAGGGTGGTCCAGCTCACGCCGTTGCTCGCGGGCACGCCTTTGGCGCCGTAGAGTTCGAGCGTGGCGCCTGAAGTGACGTCAATTCCCTTCTTGAAATTTTGATCGTGGCTAGGACCTTCACGCTGGCAGGCCGGATCGGAAGAGCCGGTAGCCGAACTGTTTCCGGTGAAAATGATCTTAAACGCGCTCGCCGTCGTCTGCGGGGCGTACGCCGAGCCGATGATAAACTTGCCGCCGGATTCCAGGCAGATGTCGCCCACGCGGAGCGGCTGCAGGCCGCCGGCAGGAGTGGGGCCGACGGTCAGCACGCCGCCATTCTTCACCATGATTTCCGTGAATTGCGCGGTGGCGCTCGAAGGCGCGGCATTCACAGAAGAAC
>JBJKRM010000351.1:0-3701 GCA_046704685.1 Rhizomicrobium sp. | reverse complement strand
GTCCAGGATTTCAGGGTGTCGCGCTTCTCGGCAACAATGGCAGAGTGCAGCAGCGCCGTTCCCGCCAGCCATGGCATCAGCGAAGCGTTTTCCACCGGATCCCAAGCCCAGTAGCCGCCCCAGCCGAGCGTGTAATACGACCACCACATTCCCATGGCCACGCCTAGGGTGAGCGCGCACCAAGCTACCAGGGTCCAGGGGCGTACCCAGCGCGCCCAGGCGGCATCGACGCGCCCTTCGATCAATGCGGCGATGGCGAAGGAGAACGCCATCGAGAAGCCGACATAGCCGAGGTAGAGGAAGGGCGGGTGGAACGCGAGGCCGGGATCCTGCAGCAGCGGATTGAGGCCTTCGCCATTCAACGGTGCGGGATTGACGCGCACGAATGGGTTGGACGTCAGCAGAATAAAGAGAATGAAGCCGAAGCCGATCATGCCCTGAACGGCAAGGGCCCTGGCGCGCAGCTCAGGCGGCAGGTCGCGCCCGAACAGCGACACCGCCAGTCCGTACAACACGAGGATGAGGGTCCATAGCATCATAGACCCTTCGTGATTGCCCCACACGCCGGTGATCTTGTAGAGCAGCGGCTTGTCGGTGTGGCTGTTCTGCACGACGTTGAGGACCGAGAAGTCACTCGTCACGTGCGCCCACATCAGGCAGCCGAACGAAATCGCCACCATGGCGAACTGGGCGAACGCTGCCGGTCGGTCTAGGCGCATCCACGCCATGTCGCCACGCGCCGCTCCGATCAGCGGGATACTTGCCTGGACCGCCGCGACGAACAGCGCCAGGATCAGTGCAAACAGGCCGATTTCAGCAATCATCAGTATACGTCCGCCATGTTCCGCCCGGACAAGGAAGTCTTTGTCCTGGCGGGCATATTATCCAGGGCAGCCTGCTGGTAAATGCGAAATGTGTTCATAATGTTGTGGGTGATGCGACAAACAAAACCGGGCGCCATTTGTATAGGCGCCCGGGAAAGCATTCTAGTACGGATTTGCCCTCCGTCCAGCAGGTGAGGGCGCAGTAAACTACTTAGATTTGTCGACCATGTATTGAACAGCCGCCTTAATATCGGAATCTGAAAGGTTCGCATGGCCACCGCGCGGCGGCATCATGCCTTTGCCCTTGATGACGTTTGCCGTCAGCGTGTTGACGCCCTGCTTGATCAGCGGCGCCCAGGCAGCCTTATCGCCGGTCTTGGGCGACATCATTTTATGACACGCGGCGCAATTCTGGTCATAGACGGCCTGACCGCTCGCGGCAAACGCGCTACTGGCGGCGATGATCAGGCCGGCGGCGAGGTAACCGCAGAATGTCAGTCTCATCACGATCTCCTTCGATTCTCTGTTTCGATATTCCGTTGATCTTGATCGGCTAGCCACGGTGTCACAGCCGGACGCAGCCGTACAGTCCTTTTCGCTAGAGCCTCATCCTCATGACTACGCCGACCGTCGAGACGTTGTAGTGCGGCGGGCCATATCCCGGGGTGAGGATGCTGATGGAATTGTTGGTGTCCGTGGAGGTCTGGATCGGCGCTGCCAAGTCATTCCAGTTGTTGTCGTGGTACATGCTGTAGGCATACATCAACGAACCGTCAATCTGGGATGTGAACTGGTAGGTCGCTGTCAACTTCAGCTCGTGCATCGTCGAGTCGATGCTCGGGTAGCTGACCACGTTCTGGTAACCCTGCGTCACCGTCGACACCATCACGCCGTTGAACTCGCCGAACATCATGGTGCCGAACGCACCGTCAAATTCGCTCTTGATCTTCAGCTTGACCGAGGCCTGCCACTCCGCGCTGATCCCGACGGTGTTGGTGCTGGGGGTGTACTTGTTCTGGAAGTAACCGACGCTGCCTGCGCAATTGCCGGTGTTGCTGTTGTAGCAGGCACCGTTGCCGCGGTTGTCGAAGAAGATCCGCTCGTAGGTGTAGTAGGCGTGCAGGTTGAGGTCGTCGGACGGCCGGTAATTGATGTCGGGCCCGACCGCAAGATTGTAGTCGTGCGTTATGCCCATACCGTGACCGGTCAGGTTGTTGTCGCCACTCGGCGCGGTCGCGGCGATCGGCGAATAATGATAGCGCTCGTCGGTGTACTTGAAGTACACGCCGCCCGTGAGATCGCCTGGCGGGGCATAGTCATACCGGGCAGTGACCGAGTCGGAGGTCATCGGAGCCTGGTAGTAGGCACCAGACGGAGTGCCGAACTCTTCGGGAGAGCCACTCTCCAGGTTCCCCCAGGCCGTTCCGTACACCATCGTGCCGGTCCGGTTGTGGTGCTCGTAGCTGAGCCGCGCCATCGACTCGGTTCCGACCATTGACGTCAGAGACAGCGTGAAGGTGTTGGTATTGCTGTGCTCGACCTGCGCATTGGTGCGGTTGGTGTTCTTGAACTCGTAGGTTGCCGTGATCCGCGTGTTGCTCTTGGGCAGGATGCGGTAACCCAGTTCGACCTTGGCGGTTTGGTTGAACCAGTTCTGCGGCACGACGTAATACGCCGAAGTCGCTGGGCCTTCGGAAGCATGTCCGCCGCCCCACACCATGTACTCGTTGAGGTGGACGTGGCGGCCATCGAACGAATAGGACACCTTGCCATCGAGATCGGGGGCAAGCTGCGAGGAGAGGGTGATGTTGCCTTGGGCCACGGTGGCCGCGGCACCCAGCGACGTCCCGGAGGTTCCCTGGTTCAGGCTGTTGAGGTTGACGGCCCAGTTGTAAGTCGGGCTACCCAACGTCGAGCTGAGATAGGGATCGGCATTGTTGGCCGGGAAGGTGTTGTCCTGCAGTTCGACGCCGAAATGGCCGTTGAAGGTGAGTCGGGTATGGTTGGACAGCTTGTCTGCCACCATGATGGTCACGTAGTGGGCCGAGTTTGAGGGCGGCGTGGAATAGAGTGCGGCCAGTGCATAAGGCCCCGACGACGCGCTGAGAGAAGTGCCGGACACCGGATAGGGCAGAGAGACGCCCACGTTGTTATCGGTGAACCGGAAGTAGGTGTACTGCAGCAGTGCCTGGAAATCAGGCTGGATATAGGCCGCTGACAGATCGAAGCGATCGGTATCGTAGTCCGCCGGCAGCGTGAACGCCATGCCGCCGTAAGATCCGTAGTACGACTCTTCAAGGCTTCCTTGCTTGTGCTCGTGGCGCAGGGCGGTGCGGATCGTCCAGTCACCGAGAACGACCTTGCCGCCAAAGGTGAGGATGTCACGGCGCGTTCCCACCTGGAACGCCTTTTCTGCGGGCATCAGACCGGATGCGGTGAACGACGTCACGCTGCCCGGTGTCAGCGGGTTGTTGGACGCCCCGCCGTAATTGAGGAAGCTATTGTTGAGGGTCCCGGTCGCCCCGTTGACCGTGTAGATCGAGTCGATGACGTTGCCGGCGTAGGAGATCGCGTCATAGTCGGCGGTGATCCCCCACGAGCCCTGGTTGCCGAAGCTGAGGTGAAGCTCGGCCTCTGGCCCCAGATTGTTGCTGGTGCTGTTGGTGAAGGACTTGTCATTGAAGTCCTTCGCCAGTCGATCTCCGGTTTGGTAGTCGATGTTGAGACCGGAGAAGTCGAAGTAGAAGGTATTGCCTGAATCCCAGGCGTGGCGCTTGTGAACGGTGAAGCCCAACAGAGCGTCCATGCCTTGTTGTGTGAAGCCGTTATAGCGTCCGTACTCGTTGGTGTTGGTGCCGCCGACCCACTGTGTACCCA
>JBJKRM010000350.1:0-6400 GCA_046704685.1 Rhizomicrobium sp. | reverse complement strand
AACCTGGGATGCGACGGATAGAATTGCCGGAAGTCGACGACGCTCTGCTCGGCCGCTTGGCAGCACAAATTGCCCGTGTCGCCCACCAAGGCATCAATCGCGAGAACCCCCTTCTGGCGGCCACCCTTCCTACCGGCGAACGCGTGCAACTCGCCGGTCCACCGGCCAGCGCACATTGGGTGATGGCGCTGCGGCGTCACCGGATGATGAACCTAGATCTCGAAGCCTACGATAAAGGAGCCATCGCGCCACAGACCGGAGAAGCGGACGCCGATATTCAGTTTGCCTATCAAAATCCCGTTGCCTTCCTCAAGAAGACCGTTGCGGCACGCAAGACCGTTCTGATATCCGGCGGCACATCATCGGGGAAAACCACTTTCCTGAACGCGCTTTTGAAGACGATCCCCTTAAGCGAACGCATTATCCTGGTGGAGGACACACCCGAAATCGCGTGCGCCCATCCCAACTCTGTCGCCCTTGTGGCCGTGAAAGGTGAAATGGGAGAGGCCCGTGTCGGTGTTAATGACCTGCTGCAAGCCGCGCTGCGATTGCGTCCCGATCGGATTATCCTGGGCGAAATCCGCGGCGCAGAGGCTAACACCTTCTTGCGAGCCATCAACACAGGTCATCCTGGCTCGTTTACCACTGTACACGCCAATACCCCTCAAGGAGCGTTGGAACAGATCGCGCTGATGGTACTCCAGTCCGGCACGCAGCTGTCTCGCCAAGAAACACTTGTTTATGCCTCATCGCTGATCGACGTGGTGGTGCAACTCTCGCGAACGGGCGGCGAGCGCGTGATCAGCGATATCGCCCTGCTCCGGCAGTCCTCTGCCACGGCACAAAACACCCAAGTGTCAAGTCAAGATGCCTTGAGGCACCTTGCCTAAGGCTTATTCGACATACGGCCAACCGTCGGCATCGAATTTCAGATCGTTCAAGCCCAACGTCGGTGTGCCGTTGTTTGCGCCATCATAGTAGTGATAAATCAGCACCGGCTGGGCACCAACCAGCAACACGCTCTGACCGCCGGGTCCGTAGATATTGCCATGCGTGCTGAGCAGGATTGTCCCCCCCCCGTTCCTCAGGTCGACACCTCCGCGATCGGTAAAAGGCCCGGTCGGGCTCGTCGAGCGGCCCACAATGATACGGTAGGTGCTGTTGATGCCGCTGCAGCAAACATTGATTGACGCAAAATAGTAATAGTAGTGCGTTCCGTTAACCGTATAAGGGAAGATGAACGATCCCTCTTCGCCTGCGCCCCGCGCGGCAATGCTGGTAAGATCGCTACTGCTGTAGATATCTGTCGTGTTTTTGCGCAGTCCAGTGGACGGATCGAGCTGCAGGACGTGAATCCCGTCGCTCCATGAGCCAAAGGTGAGCCACCAATTGCCATTGGAGTCGATGTAAGGAGCGGGGTCGATAGCGTTCCAAGTCGTCGTGCAGCCAGAGGTCGTGCCACAGGAGGCGACGATCTTGCCGGCATCCGTCCACGGCCCGTTCGGCGAGGTGCTGGTCGCCAGGGCGATCACCGCCTCTGCACCTTGATTGGTACCAGCCACGGAAGGCGTATCGTAGATCGGGATCGCATAGTACTGATAGTACTTGCCGTTGGCGTACATCACGTCGGGCGCCCAAATATCGGTTCGCCCGTTAGTTCCTGTCGTGTTTTCGCTGGCCCACCAGCTGAAATCCGGCGAGATATCACCCGTGCTTACCGCTGTGAAATTGGACATGTCGGTTGAACTGGCCAACGTGTTGTGCGTCCCATAAAGCCAGAAGGTATTGGTCGCATCCTTGATCATGTCCGGATCATGAACGTAGATGCCGGTGCCCGACACGGTCATCGGCATCGGGTAGGCCAGATTCGTGGTCACGGTGACCGTCCATTCCTGCAGTTTGGAGGTACTGTCGCGCGCTTCCTGCGTAATCGCCCCCGAAGCATCACTCTGGAGGTAAAGGCTACTGTTCGAACTCTTGATGATGTAATTGCCATCGGACAGCTTGTAGAAATACCAAAGGTGGTCGTTGGTGCCGTTGTCGGCCCATTGCACGGCCGCAGCGCCAGCCGAGGTCGAAGCGCTGGCAATGCCGATGACCTGATGGGTCAGCATGTTCTCGACCACATATTGTGACGCGGTGGTGGTTGGCATGACGTGCCAGCGCTGCGCACTGGAGCCATCGTCCGCCGCCGTGGCAATGGC
Source organism: Rhizomicrobium sp. (assembly GCA_046704685.1). Taxonomy (GTDB): domain Bacteria; phylum Pseudomonadota; class Alphaproteobacteria; order Micropepsales; family Micropepsaceae; genus Rhizomicrobium. Next base: position 4,196 of record JBJKRM010000350.1, on the reverse strand, counting down.
GGCACCCGCCACCTGGCTCTTGCCGGCTATGCTCAAGGTCTGGCCGGTCGAAGCATTAACGATCTTGAGTTGATAGCCGTTATTCATGCTGACCAGAGTGGGTGTACCGGAAGAACCACCACCCGATGAACCACCGGAACTGCCCGCACTGCCTGAGCTACCACCGCCACCGCACCCTGAAAGCGTAATGGCCAGTGCCAGCGCACCTACCGACAGGAACGCGAGTGCGCGGGCGCGCGTATAAGCAACAGGCGTGGACATGGTCTCCCCCTTCGGTGGCTCCATTAATCATGGAGGCGATCATTATTATTGTCAGACAATATCAGGCATTAGGCAGTTGCGCAAGGCACCTTATTGTCGTCAGTCATAAATTGGGACTGGCAGATGAGCACTAAACTTCCGCAATTCGATGTTCGAGACTTTGGCCTGCCGAGCAATTAATATGATGCTTCTGGTGCGGCGTTTTTGTTGCGCTGCGAACCCCTACAGGCTTCAGCGAGAGTTTTGACGGGAAAATTCTTGTGTCACGAGAACAGGAGAGAACCTCACACGAACATACCTTGTACCACCTCGGCCTCTTTGCTAGGTGGACGGTCAGCGGGTAGTTTTGCCAGACAATTTATGCTGCCCATGAACAACGATGCGCAGTTGCCGCCCATCAGCTGCCGCGGTGACGGTGGCTATAGTCTGGCGTTAGTCGTTACTCGGCTTGAAACCATCCCTGGTCGCTGACCATTGGTAACAAATAGAGAATACCAACCGGGCATCCGCTGCACATTACAATCGACACCGAAACCAAGCCGTGGATGGATGTGCCGGATCGTTTGTTGTTGGGCGCCGCAAATCGACCAGGCGGTAAGCACGCATTGCTAGTCGACCCGGGCCTTACCCACTGTCGTCCGCTCGTAGGAATGGGCATGACGGATGACCATCTCATCCACCTTGCAACCCTTCGCCGGGTTTGAGCCTGCCAGCGTCGGGTGCTAGCTGCCAGATGTTAGCCATCAAGGCCTTGTCGCTTCACATCCATCACACTCAGGCGTCAAAACCTGACAAAAGAACCGTATTTTTGGATATGAAAATATGTGAACGTCATCCTTTTCAGCCTTTGAGTGGCATCAAAATAATGAAACCAAATCAACTACATAGATTCTGCATTGCGCCAATGATGGAGTGGAGTGACCGGCATTGCCGGGTGTTCCACCGGCAGCTCAGCAAACGCGCGCGCCTTTACACCGAAATGGTGACCGCAAAAGCGGCGATCCGCGGTGACCGAGACAAACTGCTGGGCTACGATCAGTGTGAACACCCCGTTGCACTGCAGCTCGGTGGCTCTGAACCGACACTGTTGGCAGATGCCGCAAAAATCGGAGAGGACTTCGGCTACGATGAAATCAATCTCAATGTTGGATGTCCCTCCGATCGAGTGCAGTCGGGTAGATTCGGCGCCTGCCTGATGCTGGAGCCGGCCCTGGTGGCCGATTGCGTGACGGCGATGCGCGCCGCGGTGGCGCTACCAATCACCGTAAAATGTCGAATCGGCGTGGATGATCAAGACCCAGAAATCGCATTGCGGCATGTCATTGCTGCCTGCAAGGCGGCGGGCACCCGAGTATTCATCGTGCATGCGCGCAAAGCCCTTCTTGATGGACTGTCACCGAAAGAAAATCGGAATATCCCGCCTCTCGACTATGGGCTGGTCTACTCCATCAAGCAGGACAACCCCGAACTCACTATCGTGCTGAACGGTGGGATAACGAACCTCGACCAATGCGAGGGCTGCCTGAAGGACGTCGACGGGGTAATGCTGGGACGTGCGGCCTACCAGTCTCCCGCGATCCTGGCAGATGTAGATGCACGCTTCTTCGATGGCGAGCCACGTTCGGTTGATGCCGCCGTGGAGGAATTCGCCGACTACGTCGAACAGAAACTCCTACAAGGTGTGCCGCTCAACGCCATGACCCGGCACATCCTTGGTGTTTTCCACGGACGCCCGGGCGCGCGCCAATTCCGCCGACACCTCAGCGAAAACGCTCCCCGCCACGGCGCCGGAATTGACGTGCTGCGCGATGCGCTCGCGCAGGTGACCAGCCGCCAGCCAGACCTGACGGGACAAGACTAATCCACGTTGACGGCTCGCCTAGTGCTAGCCAATGTCCGTTCGAGGAGAGTTGGCGTGTCATTACTAGATCATCACATCGGGCGCCTTCAGCAAGCATCTGTTGAATTCCGCCGACAACTGCAGTGGCTGCTGCACAATCAGACCACGGAGGCAGTACTAGCGCGCGGCTTTGCCATCCTGGCGGTCGTTACCCTCGTGACGTCGTGGTTCAGCAACACCTTCTATTTCCCCGACGAGCATTATCAGATCCTCGAGTTCATGAGCTACAAGCTCGGGATCACCAGCGCCGCCGACCTGCCCTGGGAGTTTCATGACCGAGCACGGCCGTTCTTCCAGCCCTTTCTCTATTTCCTGATCGCCAAGCCGCTAATCGCTGCCGGCATCCGAGATCTCTTCACCGTGACGTTCGTCCTGCGACTGGTAACCGGTATCGTATCGCTGATCGCCCTATGGATGTTCGCGAAATTACTGATCAACGACCTCGACCGGCCGGAGGAAAGTCGAGCCTATGCGCGGATACTGCCGTTCATGGGTTTCCTGCCCTACCTGTTCGTCCGCACTGCCTCCGAAACAGCGACTGCTGCCTTCTTCACCATTGGCCTCGTGTTGGCGGTGCAGGCCCCACGCTCAGGCTCGTTACGTCGGATGACTATTGCTGGCCTGTTCTGCGGCCTTGCCTTCGAATTTCGATATCAGTCCGCGCTACTGTCGCTCGGCCTCTTTCTCTGGCTCGCCATCGTGGCGCGGGTGAAGACTAAATCACTTGCCGCGTTCGTGGCTGGCGGAATAGCCGTCCTGGCAGCCGGTGCCGTAATCGACCTCTGGGGTTATGGCGTGTGGTGCTTCCCACCATGGACCTATTTCTACGTCAACCTCATTCAGGGCGTCAGCTTCAATAAGTTTGGTTCATCGCCGTTCTATGCCTATCTCTACCTCCTTCCCGGAACCATTTTTGCGCCCATCACCATCGTCCTCGAGATTGCCCTGCTCGTCGCCTGCCTACGCAACCCCCGCCACTACATCATTTGGGCTACCATTCCCTTCGCCTTGGTACACTGCTTCCTGGCGCACAAGGAGGAGCGGTTCTTCTTCCCGCTCGCAATTCTGGCCACCGCCTATCCGGTGATGGCCTTTGCACCGGGACGGCCGTTTGACTTCTTCGATCGGTTCTGGGCTTGGCGCCGGTCGACTGCGGCCAAGGCAGTGGGATGGAGCGCCGTCGCCGCTATGCTGTTTCTCACCGTCTATCCCTTCGGCATCCGACCGCATCTCAAGATGGCGCAGTACCTGTACCATCATTTTCCGCACGGCCTCACCGCCTCCACCTTCAACCAAGAGCCGTTCACCTCCTACCCGATGAACCGCCCACCGCATTTCCGATCAGAGCGGTTGAGATCCGACGCCGAGCTGAAAATACTGCTGGCAAGAGGACCAGTGTATCTCTTCTCCGAGACGCCAGCACCGCCTGCCTTGCCCGCTAACGCACACGCGACGTTGCTCTACTCGGAGTTTCCCTTCTACGGCAGCGCCCGCATCACTGGTTGGGCGATGCAGGCAATGTGTGATGTCGCCGACCTAAAACGCACCACACCGATCCACCCACCGCAACTAACCTGGATGACGCTCTTCAAAGTTGAGCGCGGCGCTCCGACAGAAGCGAACGTCCCGTCATTACCATGCAAGCTTGAGTGACACCTCCTCTCATACCGTCATTCAGACTGCCGCACCGGGGCCGCGGAACCATCCGCCTTCTGCGCCCCAGTGCAGGAATAGTTCGGGCCACATCGAACACGGCTTGCCATTGGCCAAGCGGATGCCGAAACCATGGCCACCTTCCTGGAATGCGTGCAGTTCCACCGGCACCTTGGCGGCGAACAGCGCCTGGTACATGGCGAGTCCATTACCGAGCGGCGGAACGGCCGGGTCGTCGTTGGCGAAGCAGAGGAAGGTCGGCGGCGTCTCGGCGGTGGCGTGCTGCTCGCAGGAATACTTGACGATCATCGCCGGCGAAGGATCGGAACCGAGCAATTGTTCGCGCGACCCCATATGCGCCAACTTTGACATGGTGATGACC
>JBJKRM010000349.1:0-3112 GCA_046704685.1 Rhizomicrobium sp. | reverse complement strand
GGGTTTTTGGAGCGCGCTTGGGGAGTGTAAAGGATGTCCCAGGACATTTTGTAACTCATGCGATGAGACTGAACGCAAAGGGCGCTTGAGTGGGGCATCTGCGTATTCGGGCGACAATCAAATTGGGCAGCCAAGCACGAAACTCACAGACAATCTCCAATAGGAGTATCCAATGAAGACGGTCATTCTGATGGTTCTATTCGCAATCGCGCCCATTGCTTTTTGCCAATCTCCGACGTGCCCTGGCAGACCTTTGCAATCGGAATCCGATGTCTTGAATATACTTAGATCTTCGACTCCATTGAGCCGCAGTCCTGAAACACGCCATTGCATCGCCGCGGCCATTGATTATGCCGGGGAGTTGCGCTCCAAGGCTGCTATACAGCAGCTGGTGCGGTATCTCTTCTTCCAAAAGGAGAGTCCGACAGAGAAACATCCCACATTTCAATGGCATTCTCCCATCGAAGGAGAGGATTATCCGGCTGTGCTCGCACTTGCCGAAATTGGCGCGCCCGCGCGACCGGTCCTTCTTAAGGTAATCGAATCGGAATCGGCGTCGCTTCTAGAAAGACAGAATGCCGCACACGCGATCGTTATGTCTTTTCTTTCCGGGCCAAAGAGTAATCCAGGGAAAGGGATCCTCTATCTTCGTCAAGCGAAAAGGAATAAAAGCCCGGTTATTGCAATACGCATCGATCAAATGATTCACTACACACTTACGACGCGGGCTTGTACCCGCTTTGCTCCAAAGTGCTCAGTCGCTGCCAGGCAGACCTTGCCAAAAACCTTGAAATGAGACAATGAGAATCCCAGCCGCGATCATGATTGGGTAAGCCATTAGCCGTGCCGGACCATGCCTTTCCGCGGCGGGCCTGTCGTGGGACGCCCTTGCGCGTGCCGCACTGTGAATCGATGAAATGAATAGGTGTGCGCAAATAGTGAAGTATATACTTGACTAATGCCGTTTGTTGGCTGATACTGAAGTCATGGCTTCAGTAAATGGGGTCGCCAAGACAGGAGGACAGGATGGGAACCAAAGTGGAACCGAAGGTGGTGCATGCCACCTGCGTGGTGGAGCGCAGATTTTCCAAGCCGGCGAGCGTGGTGTTTGCGGCGCTGAGCGAGCCGGAGACGGTGCGTCGCTGGATGACGGGCGGCAGCCAGTCCGAGCTTGTCGCGTTTGACTGTGATTTTCGGGAAGGCGGGAAGCAGATGCTGCAGTACAAGATGGGGCCGGAGACGCCGATTCCGGGCGCGGTGATTACGAATGAGGGGCAGTTCCAGCACATTTTGGCGGGCGAGCGCATTGTGACGGCCTCGACGATGAAGATGGGCGAGCGCATCTTTTCCGCGTCGCAGGTGACCTTTGAGCTGGTGCCGGCCGGCGAGGGAACGGATTTGATCCTCACGCACCAGGGAGCGTTCTTTGAAGGCGCGGACGGGCCGGAGCGGCGCGAGCATGGATGGAATGTGCTGGCGGACAACCTGGTGACGGTGGTTGCGGAAGGTTAGGTGCGAGACGCGGTGACGAAGCGGCGAGGGAAGGTCGAGCGGGTGTTTCATGCGCTGGGGGATCCGACGCGCCGGGCGATGGTGGATCGGCTGAGCCGGGGCCCGGTTTCGGTGTCGCAGTTGGCGGAGCGGCTGGGGATCACGCGGACGGCCGTGGGGCAGCATCTCGCGATTCTGGAGGCGTGCGGACTGGCGGTGACCGAAAAAGTGGGCCGCGTGCGGACCTGCCGCATGGCTTCGGCGGGGCTGGATGCTCTGGAGCAATGGGTGTTGGAACACCGAAGCGAATGGGAGCGCCGGGCGGACCGGCTCGCGAAGCTGCTCGAAGACGAGTGAGCGGCCGCGGCAGAGGCGCAGCGGAGGGTGGAGGCAAGGGAAAGAATGGTCTTTCCCTTGCCGTTCGCTTGGGCCCTTTACTGGCTCGGGGTGGCTTTGTGCGGCGTGTGGAAGTAGTGGCTCGCGAAGTCGAGGAAGTACGGCCAGTTGGGTTTGGGGGTGTGGCCGCCGGGCTGTTGGCGGAAGCCGAGATCGCCGCTGATGAGGGTGGTCTCCATGGGCGGAAACACTTTGGTTCCCAGCCCTTTTGCGCCGAGCAGCCGGTAGACGGGGCTGGCGGCCACCTCGGCCAGAAACATGCCCTTAGTGTCGGCCCATGCGTCGCCGTTGGGGTTGACGTAACCGTCGCCCACGTCGGATCCCCCGCCGATGAAGACGGGGCGCGGCGCGCAGAGGGCGATCAACTCGTGGGCGTCCACCGGCAGATCGCCGGCGTTCTCCGGGCCGCCGTAGCGCAGGAAGTAGCCGTCGAACCAGTGAAAGAGCGAAACCGAAGTGATGTTGGTGAGCGGCTCGCCGAAGTTGTGCCGGTAAAGCTTGGCTCCGCCCTCGCCCGACGAGCTGCTGTAGACGATGGCAAAGCGCGGGTCGTAGGCCATGGCGACCAGGGCGGCCTTGCCCATGCGCGAGTGGCCTTCCACACCGACTTCCTTCGCGTTGACGGCTTTGTCGGTTTCAAAATAGTTGAGCGCCTGGCTGGCTCCCCAGGCCCAGGCCTTGAGCACGCCCCAGTCGTAGAGCCCGCGCGGCTGGCCGTGGTTCATGAGCCCGATGATTCCGTTTGTCAGCCCGGCGCCGGTATCCGCCTGCACGGTGGTGGCTGAGAGCTCCGCGAATCCCCAGCCGCGGCGCAACGCCGGCTGCCAGGGCACGGCCCATTTGTCGGGAGTGCCGGCTCCCGGTCCGGCGAGCGCGGCTTTGAATTCAGACCCGAGGGCGAGTTCCAGGATCACCGGAACCGGCCCGGCGGCGTGGGCCGGCGTTACTACCAGCAGGGGAATCCGCACGGAGATTTTGGGGTCGATGGAGTTGTCGACGTGCCCCACGACATATTGCGTGATGATGTCCATGCCGCTGGCGTGTTCGCGTTTGGTCCAGACGACCTTCCACGCCACATTGGGCAGATGTTGGGGCGCGTAGCCGTAGATGTTCTTATTGAACAGCGCCACGATCTGCGGCCGGCGCTGCGTCCACCACATCCTGGCGGTGGTCACGGGCTTGCCGTCGTTGAGCGCGAGCGCGTTGGGCAGCGTGGGATAAATGT
>JBJKRM010000348.1:0-4385 GCA_046704685.1 Rhizomicrobium sp. | reverse complement strand
CCGCTGCATCTTCCTGCATGCGGACGTGCCGGGTGAAAAGCGTTCCGGTGCAAGCCACTACAGCCCAAAATGGCGAATTGAATTGGGGTTTCTGTAATCACCCCCTCCCCCCTCCTCAGGAGGCTGGAGATGACAATCAATGATCAAGCGCTTGCGGGTTCGCGGCAGGGCCATGCCAGGGGTTGGAATTGCCGTGCGTTTCGGTCTGAAGACAGGGGCTTAATTCAGCCGGCCATCCCGCTTGCGCGCCGCCAGCGCCCCGGGCAGGTCGCGATAGAAGCCGCGAGCGATGTCGCCGATCTTTTCGGCCCGCACCTTTTCGGCCTCGTCGCGGCTGGCATAGGTCACGCCCTCGAAGACATAGCGCGTCACCGGCGTGCTGGTGCGCGGATCGGTCTCCTGGCTTTCGATGATCTCGTCCACCTGCTCCTCCGCCAGTTTGATGGTGTGGCGGAAATGGGCGGTGGCGTCCCAGCGGTCGCGGATCTCGCCCTCGATGCGGTCGCGGTTCTGGGCGTCAAAGCGCCGGAGGGCCGCCGTCACGCGCGGCCACAGCCAGACCAGGATGATCCCGGCGATGGCAACCAGGGCGGCGGTGGTCAGGTTCCAGAACATGGCGCGGCTCAGCGATTGCTCTTGGCAATATAGGCATTGCTGCGCATTTCCAGAAGGCGCGACACGGTGCGGGAAAAGCTCGGGTCGTCGCCCCGGTAGATCCGGTCCGGGGGCGCGGCCGCCGAACAGACGAGGCGCACCCGCTGGTCGTACAGGGTGTCGATCAGGACGGTGAAGCGGCGCGCCGCATCGCGCCGGTCCGGCCCCAGGACGGGAATGTCGTCGATCAGGACGGTGGCAAAAGTCTCTGCCAGGGCGAGATAATCGGGTGCTCCCAGCGGTTCTTCGCACAGCGCCGGAAAGGGAAAGCGGGCGGCGCCGTCCACGGCATGGGGAATGGGCAGAGTCCGGCCCAGCACTGTCAGAGACCGCGCAGCTTCGTTCCGGCCGCCCAGTTCGCTCCAGGCGGCATCCATCGCCGCGGCAGCATCGGGACCGACATGATAGTTGTCGCCCGCAAGGCCGCGGCGCCAGTCGTGCCCCATCAGGCTGACGACGTCCATGCGCTGCTTGATCAGGGCGATGAACGGCAGGAAGAGTTGCCGGTTGAGGCCGTGCTGGTACAGCCGGTCGGGCGGCGTGTTGGAAGTGGCTACGATCACCGCGCCGCGGGCAAACAGCTTCTCGAACAGTCGGCCGATGATCATGGCGTCGGCGACGTCCTCGACCTGCAATTCGTCGAAGCACAACAGCCGCTGCTCCAGCCGCTGCGCCACTACCGGAAGCGGATCGCGCACATGGCTTTGCCGGATGTCGTGCAGCAGGGCATGGGCTTCGGCCATGAAGGCGTTGAAATGCACACGGCGCTTCGGCGCCACGACCACGCTTTCGAAGAACAGATCCATCAGCATGGATTTGCCGCGGCCGACATCGCCCCACAGATAAAGCCCGCGCGGCGCGTGGCGGCGCGAGAACAAGCCCGGCTTCCAGGCGGTGATGTCTTCGGCGACATGCTGCAGCCGTTGCGCCGCGGCGCGTTGCGCTGCATTGTGCCGCAAGCGGCCGCCGGCCACCAAATCCTCAAGACGCTGAACCACGGTCATGCGAGGGCTTCGATGGCCTCCGCCAGCGCCACCACCCGCCGCGCTCCGTCGGCGTGCAGCCGCTCCACCATCTTTCCGTCGAGCCTGATGGCTCCCTTGCCCCGGTTCTCGGGCAGGTCGAAGGCGGCGATCAGCCGGCGCGCCGTATCCAACTCGTCGCTGGTCGGCGCAAAGATCGCGTTGCAGGGACCGATCTGATGCGGATGGATCACGGTCTTGCCGTCGAATCCGAAGCTGCGTGCCTGGATGCAGGCGGTGGCAAAGCCTTCGGCGTCGGCGATGTCGTTGTGCACGCCGTCGATCACCGCCAGTCCGTAGGCCCGCGCCGCGATCACGGTGAGCGACAGGGCGGCGGCGAGATTGGCGCGATCCCTGGTATGGCTGCCGCCCATTTCCTTGATCAGGTCGTTGGTGCCCATGACGAGGCAGGCCAGGCGATCGCCGGCGCCCGCGATGCCGCCGATGTCGAGGATGGCGCGTGGGGTTTCCGCCATCGCCCAGATCGCGACGTCCGCGGCTCCGGCCACCTGCTCCAGGCGGTGTTCGACGTCATGGATGTCGCCGGCCGATTGCACCTTCGGCACCAGCACGGCGTCGGGTCCCGCCGCCGCCACCGCCAGGAGGTCGCGTTCGCCCCATTCGCTGTCGAGGGCGTTGATGCGCACCGCCACTTCACGCTTGCCGAAGCCGGCTCGCACTGCTGTGCACACCCGGTCGCGCGCCTGGTCCTTGGCGTCCGGCGCCACGGCATCTTCGAGATCGAGGATCAGCGCGTCGGCCGGCAGGTTGCGCGCCTTCTCCAGGGCTCTGGCATTCGAGCCCGGCATATAAAGGACACTGCGGCGCGGACGGATTTCGCTCATGGGCTCACAATGCGGCGTATCTTCTCATAAGCGGCCTCCGGGTCGCGGACATCTCGGACACTGACACCGCTCGACGAAACGCTGCCGATGGCAATGTTGCTGAACGGCTGCGAGTCCGATGACGTGCCGGTTGCCATGGTCGCAAGGTAGATCGTGCCCAATCCGTAGAGCCGCTGCAACACGCCTCTGCGCATGGTGATCTCCTTGACGTCTGCATAGCGGATTTCTTTTTTCCGTATGGTGAGGAAGCCTTCTTCGAATTCCAGATGATCTTTATAAAAGCGGTACTCGGTGCGCGCATAATTCATCTTCTTGCCGATGCAGATGATGAGCGGCACACCAAAAAACGCCAGTGCCCCGAACAAAAGGCCTGGGCCCATGAAGATGTCCTGGGGCTCGAAGTCGCCCGCGGTGATGATTGCGGTGACGATCATGCCGAAGAAGAAGGTCGAAAACACCGTCAAAAACAGTTGCAGCGGCAATTGCGCCAGGACGGTCGTCCAGCCGACGTATACCGGCTTCAGTGAAAATTCCATCTTGCCCCCTTGCGCCGGCTTCAGGCCGACGCCCTTCCGCAGGGTAAGACGAATTATCACCGGGAAAAAGGATATTCCGCCAAGCCTGTGTAGCAGCGGTCGATCGTCGCAACTTCAGGATGGCCACCAACGTCTGGCTTTTCGATAGCGTGTGCGCGCGCCCATCACGCAAAGCGCCATCAACCGTCCGGTGCCATGCAACCACCGCCGCCGCCGTGACGTTTTTCCGATATGGCCTCCACCGGAGAAAGCACAAGTTCCCGGACGCTCCCTGGTCCCGCGCCGGAGATAAAACGCCGCGATTTTCTTTATGTCGCCACCGGCGTTGCAGCCGCCATGGGGGGACTGTTTGCGTGCTGGCCCTTTATCGACCAGATGGAACCGTCCTCGGACGTGCTGGCGGCTGGCGGGCCGCTCATTGTCGACATCACGCAGATCGAACCGGGCCAGCAGATCGTCGTGCGCTGGCGCTCCAAGCCGATCTTCATCGTTCACCGCACCAAGGCCGCACTCGAGGGCCTCAAGCAGCCGTCATTGCTCGCGCGCTTGCGTGATCCGCACTCCGAGGAGCATCAGCAGCCCGCCTATGCTGACAACTGGTCACGCTCCTTGAAACCGGAGTTCCTGGTGCTGGTCGGCATCTGCACGCATCTGGGATGCATCCCCGGATACAAGCCCAAGCCCGGCGATCCCAGCATGGGAGCGACATGGCCCGGTGGCTATCTCTGTCCTTGTCACGGCTCGCGCTATGACCTAGCGGGCCGCGTGTTCCAGGGTGTCCCGGCGCCGCTCAACCTGCCGGTGCCGCCCTATCATTTCGACGGTCCGACCAAGATCGTGATCGGCAAGAATCCGAAAGGCTCGAGCTTCAGCTTGAGTTCGGTCGAGCAGCTTTAATTGCGCGCCTTGAGAAGCTTTCGGTTGATCAGCACTTCTGCGATCTGCACCGCGTTGAGGGCCGCGCCTTTGCGCAGGTTATCGGCGACCACCCACAAGCACAGCCCGTGCTCCACGGTCGGATCCTTGCGGATGCGGCTGATATAGGTGGCGTCCTCGCCGGCGCATTCGATCGGCGTCACGTAGCCGCCGTCCTCGCGCTTGTCGACCACCAGGCAGCCGGGCGCCTCGCGCAGGATGGAGCGGGCCCGCTCGGCTGTGATCGGCTTTTCGAATTCGAGGTTGACGGCCTCGGAATGGCCGATGAACACGGGCACGCGCACGCAGGTGACGTTCACCAGAATGTCGGGATCGAGGATCTTCTGCACCTCGACCATCATCTTCCATTCTTCCTTGGTGTAACCGCTGTCGAGAAAGACGTCGATGTGCGG
>JBJKRM010000347.1:0-5266 GCA_046704685.1 Rhizomicrobium sp. | reverse complement strand
TGATGGCGCGCAGCATGGCGGCTTCGACTTTCGGCGACGGACCGGTCTTCACCACCGCCGTCCGCCCATCGGCCAACGCGATGCGCACCAGACTGGACAACGAACCGCCGCCGAGCGACTGCATGTCGCGAAGAACGCCGCCCAGCAAGGCAGCCCCTTTTTGCGCCAAATCCTTCATCGCTGCTGCGACAGCATCTGTGCAAGGCCCTTGGCCCCGGCGGACACTTCCGACCAGGTGGTTTCGAATCCCGCCGCGCTGCCGTACCAGGGATCGGTGACGGCCTCGCCTTCCCGCCCCTTCACATAGTCGAGCAGCAAGCTCAATTCGGCGGCCGCATCCGCCGGCCGCAAGCGCTCGAGAGCGGACAGGTTTTCGTGGTCGAGCGCAATCACATGCGTGAAGCGCTGAAAGTCGCTCCTGGTGACCTGACGGGCCTTGTAGCCCGAGATGTCGACACCATGACGCCGCGCCACCGCCTGGGCGCGACGGTCGGGCGGCGCGCCGATATGCCAATTGCCGACCCCGGCCGAATCCACCTCGACTTCCATTCCCAGACGCGCGGCCTCCGCGCGAAACGCTGCCTCGGCCAGAGGCGAACGGCAGATATTGCCCAAACAGACGAACAGAACGGCAGGTTTCTTCATGACCGACGCGGTGTGAAAATGCGCTTCGTCAATACTCGAACTCATACGACAAGCCAATGCTGTCGCCGTTGTCCTGCAGCGGCGTGGAAGTCGTATTGGCAGCCCGGGGCCCCGTGTTGACCTGGGCCTGAGCCTTCAGGTGCTTGGTGATGTCCACCTGCACGATGGCCTGCGTGCCACCGGTGAACGACTGGCGCGCGGCAAGATAAACATTGCGCAGGACGTATTTCCCGGCCTCGACCGTGGTATTGCCCACGCCGCCATTGCTGCCCGGCATGCTGCTGATCGCCAGACGATCAAGCCCCAGACTCTTGCGCATGACACCGACGGGATTGAAACCGCCACCGCCGCCCGAGAGCGTGGCCGCGGCCTGCGCCAGACTGGCAAGCTGCAGAGCGGAGAGCGATTTCGCATTCTGCTGGAATAGCAGCTGCGCCAGAATCTCGTCCTGCGGCATCGACGGCGAGCTGGAAAGCTCGATCTCCGGCTGCGACGCCGTTCCGGTCACCTTCAAGGTGGCGGTAAAGCCGTCACCCTGCGACTGCGCGACAAAATTGATGCTGGGATCAAGGCTATGGCGAAGCGCCTCGCCATCGAAGCTGATCTTGCCCGATTCAAAGGTAAGATTGGCGCTGGCCAGGCTGAAGGTCCCCCGCCGCATGGTCAAAGCGCCGAGCACTTGCGGATTGGCCGTGGTGCCTTTGACCTTCAGATTGCCCATGAATTCGGCCTCCAGACCACGGCCGCGCACAAACACCTGACCGGGCGATGTGACCGCGAGATCCAAGGCAACCCGCACCGGCGGTGGCGGCGGGGACGGCGGATGGACCGGCTGATGGCCGTAGTGGATCACCTTGAGCGTGGCGACCTGATGCGGGAAGCTCTCGGGGATATTGATATTGCCTTTGCGGATGTGCAGATCGCCGTTCAAGGTCAACCCTTTTGACAGCAACCCTTGCAAAGTCATGTCGGCATTGAGCGTCAGCGAGACGAGATTGCTGGCGACCGGCCGCGCACCGTCGGCCTTGAAGGTGATGTCCACCGGCGTGCCCGGTGTGGACAGATCGACCGTTCCCCCACCCGAGATGGTGCCGGGCCCGGCCTTGGCGGTGAATTTCGTCAGCCGTATGAGGCTGCCGCTCGCTTCCGCCGTGGCGGCAATGGAGGTCAAGTCGAGACCGTAGGCATAGTCGCGGATCTCACCGCCGGTGAACGTCGCCTGGCCGACAACCTGCGGCTTGGCCGTTGTGCCGGTCACCGTGACATCCAACGCCATTTTGCCTTTCACCACGGCACCGACGGCGGAAAGCCCCGAGGTGAGCGCCGCAAGGTCCACATGGCCGGTGGCGTGCACATCCATGAAGCGGCCCGGCTTGGACGGTATGGTTCCGGCGATGGTGAGACGGGACGCCTTGCGGTCGGCGAACGTGGCATCGAGCTTGAGGCCGTTCGCATAGTCGATCACCGTCGGCTGCACCAGCCGGACCGTCTGATTGCGCCATTGGCCTTCCAGCTGGTTCAAGGCAACCAGCCGGTCCTTGCTGTCGAGCACCGCTTCGGTCGTCAGCGAGACCTTCTGGCCGCTTGCGGTGGTCAGATTGGACGAGGCCTTGATGGCAATTGCGTTGAGTGGGCCATTCAACTGCAAACTCGCCGATCCGGTCAGCGAGCCGCTCGCGAGCTGGGGAACGGAGGCCGTCAGCGCAAAATCGGGACTGCCGAGCGGGTCCGCAACCGTTCCGCTCACCGCCAGCTGGCCGATCTTAGTCGTTCCCGATGCAATGTCGTGCCCCGTGGCTTGGATGACCGCCTTCTTCGCCTGCAGTTCGGCGCTCGCCGTCAGACTGCCCGATAGCGGCGTGCTTGCGAGGACGGACAAGTCCGCCAGATGCTTCACGCCAAGCGAGAGCTGTCCGGCCGGATTGGCGCCGGCGATGACCACCAGCCCATGGGCGTGGGCGCTGCGCCAGGAGGCATCCGTCAGCCGAACCGTCAACCCGCCCCCACCGGCGCGCGCGACATCGGCATCCACCACCAGAGGAGCATCGTCGAAGCGGCCCGATATCCGGACACGACCCTGCTTCACCTGGGGCAGCCCCGCCATTTTCGCCGAGATGTCCAGGGACTGCTTGGGGATGCCCTTGGCGCCCATATATGCCGTTCCGTTCACCAGGAGCGCGCCATTGTTGCTTGGACCGGTGAGTTGGGCGCGCAGCTTGAGGTCCCCCTCCAGACTCGCGGACAGGCGCGACAACTGGGCGATGGCGACCTTGCCGGAGATATCCTGCTTGCCGTTGGTGATGGCGCCGCCCAGCTGCGCCGTAAGCGCATCACCGTTCAACGAAGCCTGAAGCGACAGATTGCCGGCATCCTTCATCGATACGACTGCCGTGAGCCTGGCGTTGCCGCCCAGCAAGCGGCCGATCATGGTCTTGCCTTGTGTCGCAATCGTGCCATTGGCGCGGTATTGGCCGCCGCTTCCGGCCCGGCTGAAATCGACAGCAAGCTCCGCATGGCCGTTGACCTTGGCGCCGATCAGCGGACCGACTCCATTGAGGGACGGAAGCGTGATCGCCATGTGCCCCGCGACAGCGCCCCGCGTGGTGGCGTGGCCATTGATCTTCAGCAAAGGATGCTCGAGCGTGAACCGCACGGGGCGCGATTTGTCTGCCAGGTTGACCCGGGCCTCGAGCCTGATCGGCGCCGAGGCGAAGACCGATTTCTTCTGGCCGGACAACCGCAGATCAGCGGCCGTGGCATGGAGATCGGCGTTCCCTCCCGCTCCCCTCAGAGCAACCGTCAGCACGCCGATACGGGTGCCGCTGACATCCAGACCGGACATATCGAGATCCGCCTGGATATCCGGACGACTGAACGCCCCATGCACATGCCCTTTGGCCGACAGGCTCGACCAGGATATTTGCTTGCTGAGCCGGGTTTGCGGCGAGACGGCGGAGAAATCGACATCGATCTGCTTGGCGGCAAGATCGATCGTGCCGTCGCCCGAGATGTCCAGCAGATTGGCGGACATCCTGAAGCGGACGGTGTTGCTGCTGCCCTGGGCCGCCGCCCGGGCGTCGAGTTGCACCGGCCCCAGTTCCGTCATGCCGAGGACGGCGGCGATGATGCCGGAGCCGCCTTCGTCGACGGTGATGGCGCCGCGCGCGATGCTGTGGGTGATCGCACCGTCGATCTGATAGAGGCCCTTGGCGTCGAGACGGCGAACGACGATCTTCGCCGCAGCATTCTTCAACGAAGCGTAATGGATCGAGCCTTGCGCGGTCAGAACGGCCGGCTTTCCGATCGCTTGTGGCTTGAGGACGATGCGATCGACCGCCAGATGACGGATATCGATCTTCATCGACGAGGTGCTTTTGCTCTTGCTGGCGACTTTGGGCCGGACGTAAACGACCCGGTCCACATGCAGACGGTCGATATCCAGGTGGTCGTCCGCGATGACGCCGAAGGCGTGCCAGTCCAGGCGGATACCGTCGATCTCGAGCCAGGTGCCCTTGGCGTCGCGCAGCTTGACCACCTTGATCTGCAGGTGATCCAGCGGATTGCCCTCGAGACCGGCGATCTCCACACGGCCGCCCGACAACGGACCGATCATGGAGCCGAGCAGACGCGCGCCCGGTGCCGTGTACAGCACGAAGAGCATAAAGACCGCCAGGGCGGCAGAGATCGAGCCGGCGATGATCGCGGCGTGTCTTCCCCAGGATTGCCACCAGTGACGCATCAAAATGCCTGGCCGATACCGATGTAGATTTCGAAGGCGTCCCCATTGGGGACCTGCGTGACCGGAACCGCCACATCCAGGCGGATCGCACCGATCGAGGTATAATAGCGTGCTCCCAAGCCGGCGCCGACTTCCATCGTACCATTGAACGGCACGCTTTTCGCGCTCGCCTGCCCTGCATCAACGAACGCGGCAAGACCGTAATTGCCCCACAAGCGCTGGCGAAGCTCCAGCGACGCGGCGTCGATCGAGGAGGCGCCGGTCGGCTTCCCGTCGGCAAAATGGGGACCGATGGACTGGTAGCGGAAGCCGCGCACCGTGCCGCTACCGCCGGCATAGAACCGCTGATCCGGCGGCAGATCAAAATTCGAGCCGCCCTCGATGGAGCCCAGCAGAGCGCGCGTGGCAAGCACCGATCGTCCATCCCCGGAGAGGTCGAAATACAGGGATCCGGAGGCTTGCATCGTCGCGAAATACAGCCCGTTGTTGCCCAGCGCCACGGCCGGGGTGATCTGGACGGTGAAACGCCCGCCTTTGGTGGGATCGGTCAAAGGATTGGTGACACCAGTGCTGTCGTAGAAGGCACTCACCGGCACCGCGAGCAGCTCATAGGTCCGGTTGCTGCCTTCCTGCGAGACGTCGTCATGGGTGTAGGACAAGCCGCCCGAGCCGTGCCACAAGGGCGAGAACTTCCACCGGATCATCGAGCGCACGGTCTCCGCCGTCTGGCTGTAGGCATCAAGATGCTGCTTGATGGCAGCAATATCCGCCTCGAACTCGCGCGTCTCGCCGAGGAAACGCGGCTTGATGAATTGGGCGGTGAAGTGGTAGCCCAATCCCGACGTTGCCGTGCCGCCGAGGCCGATTTCGGAGGCGGTGAGG
>JBJKRM010000346.1:0-4516 GCA_046704685.1 Rhizomicrobium sp. | reverse complement strand
CCCGGTCTGGTGGCCACGCCGTTCTATACCGACGATCCGACCGGCCGCACCGGCTGGACGGCCGGACGGATGCCGCATCTGGCGCATGCCGGGCCGCAAAGCCGCGCATTGGAGCCTTCTTGGTTCCGCCGTGCCGATGGCTGTCTGGTGATGGTGTTCCGCGACCAGGCTTCCAGTTTCCGTCAACTGGCGTCCGATAGTTGCGACCGTGCCCGGACCTGGACCAGGCCGGTGCTCACCGCCATGCCGGATTCCAGAGCCAAGCAGAGCGCCGGAAATCTGCCGGACGGCACGGCCTTTCTGGTCAATGCGCCGTCGGGAACCAAGCTGCGGGCACCGCTGGTCGTCACCTTGTCGAAGGACGGAGGGTTGTTCGACCACGCCTATGTTCTGCGCGCCGGGCCGCCGCCGGCCGTCCGCTACCCCGGCAAATACAAGCGGCCGGGCTATCACTATCCGAAAAGCGTGGTTTGGCGCGGCGCGTTGTACGTTTCCTACGCCACCGGCAAGGAAGATGCCGAGGTCACCCGCATCCCCCTACCGTAAGGTTTGCAACGCGTCGGATTAGCCCCAAATTTGATGCGGATTTTGGCGATGCTCCGTACCGTGATCAAAAGTTTCAGTCCGCGGAAAATCACGAAAAAGTGTTTGGCATCGCGTTTCGCAAGTTTCCTTATTGCGGCACGGAGTTGCGCCGTGGTTGCGTTATCGGACAACGCTTTCTACGCAATTCCCCGTAGTTGTTCGTGCCATACGGAATTATGCCTAGTCTTATCCGACGGCGCGAAGGGAGAGGATCATGTATCGCTGGCAGCTCGAGGGACATATCAACGCGCGCAGCCTGGCGATTTGGGAACGCGAAGGGCGCATCAAGCCAGCCGAGTCCTATTGGGACCGGGCCCGCCTGGAAATCGAGGCGGAGGTTCTGGCGGCGCTGGAGGGAGAGCCCAACTACGTCTTGCCCCACCTCGGTATTTCGCAGCGTCCGGTTCGCAGCTGGGCCGGTGACGACAAAAAAGCGGCCTGAAACCGCCTAAAGCGGCTCGGTGTGCGCCACCGTGCGCCAGATTCCCGGAACAACGGCACGCAGCCGGTGTTCCAGTTTGTCTACCAATTGGTGCACCTCGGCCACCGTCCGACCCGACGCCGTGCGGCAGTGGAATATGACAATCAATCCCAGCCCGGTGCCGCGGGCGCGCACATTGTGCACCTGAACCAGCTCGCCGGTCTCGGCCGCCAGCCGTTCGAGTTCGCTGCTGATCTCCCGCAGCAAATCCACACTGACGTCGCTGCCTTCCACGGCATCGTCGAGCATCGGCTCGATATGCGTCTCGACTTCGGTCGAGATACCGAACTCGGTGCGCATGTCGGCCTCCAGCCGGCTGGCGACGCGATGGGCGTCTTGGATGGAGAGGCTGCCGGCCACTTCAAGATCAAAGCTGATGGACAGCCGGTCATTGAACTGGTGGGCCGTGACATGGTGGACATGCGCCCTGTGGTTGGCCGCGATGATCATGGCACGCTGATGGATGGTCTCCTCGTTGAGGGCGAGGGGATGCATGGTCACCGTCACCTCGGCTTCCGGGATTTCGACCTGTACCGCGGCGACCACCGTGTTGCGCAGCTCTGAAGCGTTGTTTTGCGACAACCCGCGCCCCACTGCCGCATCGACATGAACGAACAGGATGTTTCCGGCCGGCCGCACGCGCACCCGGTCCACGCCGGCGATGCCGGGAACCGAACGCACTGCCGCGGTGACGCGTTCGGCCGCTCCTTCGGGGGCGGTGTCGATTAAGGTGTCGAAGGTGCGCCGTCCCAGGATCCAACCGGCGCGGCAGACGAAGATCGACACGCCGATCGCCGCGATCGGATCGCCCTGCGGCCAGCCGAACGCCACGAAGGCGAGGCCGACCAGCACCACGCTGGAACTCAGCACATCGGAACTGAAGTGCAGGGCGTCGGCCTCCAGCGCCATGCTGTTGGTCTTCCTCGCGGTGCGCCGGAGGGCGCGCGCCCGTGACAGATCGATGATGATCGAGGCAATGATCACGCCAAACGACCACCAGGTGGCTTCGACCTCTATTTTGTCGGCCATCAGGCGGTGGATCGCTTCATAGATGATCCATGCGGAGGTCACGAACAGCAGCGCAGTCTCCGCCAGCGCCGCAACCGCCTCGATCTTGCCATGGCCGTAGTGGTGTTCCTCGTCCGCCGGCTTGTCGCTGACCCGCACCGCCATGAAGGTCATCATGGTGGCGCCGAAGTCGAGCAGGCTGTGTAGCGCCTCGGAGATGAGCCCCAGGCTGCCCGTCATGATGCCGACGACGAATTTGCCGACCGTCATCACGGCGCTGGCGGCCATCGACGAGATGGCGACAGCCTTCTTCTCTTTGATGGCCGCCTCCGCGCTGATGACGCGGTTGGCCGGATCGGGAACGAGTGCGGTTTTCACGGCAATGCCCCGCGCAGCTTGAGATAGTGTAGCGTTTTCGGGCCGCCCGTCACTACTCCTGGAGATTATCAAGGATGCGCCCCAATGGCTTGCGCATCGATCGCGAGACGTCTTTGTCGATCTCATTGCTTTCGCTTTGGGCGTCCATTCCTCCAGGATGACGCGCTGCTCCTTTTGGGATCGCTCGCGCTTGACTTGGCCGGAGCCTTCCAGGCGGTCGAGGGCGTTGGTTGCGATATCGAGCAAAATGCCAAAGCGGTGTTGCGGCCGTCTTGGGCAGGGCTGCGATAAAATGTGCAGTTGGCGCCAGAAGCGCACGCCTTGCGGCGACACGTCGCGATCGGCACGACGGAACGAGTAATGGGGCAAAACATTGTCATAGGCGCAGAAAAGCTTGTCGTCCCTCGGCAAACCGGTCTGACCACGTGCTGCCATGCGACGCCCGGTCCGCTTGAGGAGGCGGTATCGGTGTGAATTAGAATAATTCCCGATGGCGGTAGACCCGGGAGTTCGTCCAGCCATGTGCCACGACGCCAAAGAGTACGAGACCCGCTCCGGTGAATGCGAGCGGCTGGCTTATGCGACCAGGGACATGGTGCTGCGTGAGCAGATCCTCAGCTTGAGCCGTATCTATCGCGATTACGCCTCCCATCTACGGGAGCGCGAGGCGGATTTGCCGGCTTGGGCCGAGGCCGTGAACCTGTAGCGGAGCATCATCAAAAGCCGCCTGGAATCCCGGCGCGCCTCCAATCCTCACGCCTGCTGCTTTCCCACGTCATCTTTGCGGTGGGCATGCTTTCCCCTTTTCGGGCATCCGGCATCAAAGTGGTGGACGCAAGATCGGCATCCGAGCATGACAGGTGCGAGGGGGAGTAGAACAAGCCGCATGACTGCAAATCCGAGGATCACACCCTTGCGCTTGTCTGCCGGAGGCGGCCCATCCCTCGCGCCAGGCGGGGTATGATCGCTTCCATGTGGCTTCTTTTTGCGTTTCTCGGCCCACTCAGTTGGTCGGTCTCTACCCACATCGACAAATATCTCGTCGATCGCTACTTCCGGGACAGCGACACCACCGTGCTGATGGTCTTCACCGCCCTTGCCGGAGTTCTGGCGCTGCCTTTCATCTGGCTGTTCCAGCCCGGCATCTTCGCGCCGCCGTTGTCGGCCATCGTGGTGATGACGTTTTCCGGTGTCATGTACATCGCGGCGATGCTGTTCTACCTGCGCGCCATCCAGAGCGAGGAAGCGTCCGTCGTGGCGCCGCTGTTCCAGCTCACCACGATCTTCAGTTTCCTCCTCGCCTGGCTGTTGTTGGGCGAACTCCTGACCTGGAGGACCGGCGGTGGCGCCGCGCTGATCATGGCTGGTGTGCTGTTCCTGTCGCTGGATTCCGACTTGCGGCCGCAGCGCATCAAACCGCGTGTGGTGTTCGGCATGACGGCCTGCACGGCGATCCTGGCTCTGGCCAATGTTCTCTTCAAATACTACGCGGTGCGGGACGATTTCTGGACGACGACGTTCTGGACCTTCGCCGGCGAGGCGCTGTTCGGTGCCGTGGTGCTGTCGCTGCCGCGCTACCGGACCCAGTTCCTCTATCTGGTGCGTACCCACACCGGCGCCCTGATCGGCATCAACGGTGCCAACGAACTGATCAATCTGGGCGGAGGGCTGAGCGTCCGCTACGCCACGTTGCTGGCGCCCGTCGCGCTGGTTTCCGCCGTGGCCTCCACCACCACGCTGTTCGTCTTCGTTCTGGGGACGCTGCTGTCCTGGCTGGCGCCGAGCCTGTCGCAAGAGGATATCTCGCGCGCCAACCTGATCCGCAAGGCGGTCGCGGCGGTGGTCGTGACGGCCGGTGTGCTGCTGGCCCAATAGCGTGACCGATTCGGCGCAGCCATCAATTATTTCGCCATTGCGAGCCACTCGCCATCTTCCTGTCACCCGTTAACTGCAGCATTTTCAATGCGAGACAAATTGCCGGTTTCAAGGTTATTCTTGGGTTATGTGGAAGTGGGGTACGACGACCGGGTTGAGGACCATCAGCGTCCTCTATCTGCTGAGCGC
>JBJKRM010000345.1:0-7187 GCA_046704685.1 Rhizomicrobium sp. | reverse complement strand
GCGCCGTGCCGGTCATGCCGGCCAGCTTGTCGTAGAGGCGGAAATAGTTCTGGAAGGTGATCGAGGCCAGCGTCACGTTTTCGGGCTGGACGGTGACGTTTTCCTTGGCCTCCAGGGCCTGGTGCAGGCCTTCCGAATAGCGCCGGCCCTGCATCATGCGGCCGGTGAACTCGTCGATGATGACAACTTCGTCGCCCTTGACGATGTAATCCTTGTCCCTCTGGAACAGCTTGTGGGCCTTCAGGGCCTGGTTGACGTGGTGGACGATGGAGATGTTCTCGAGATCGTACAGGTCGCCATTGGGCAGCAGTTCCGCTTCCCGCAACAGCTGCACCATGTGCTCGTTACCCAGGTCGGTGTGCGTGACTTGGCGCTGCTTCTCGTCGAGTTCGTAATCGCCTTTGTCCTCGGGCGGGGCGTCCTTGTCGGTGCTCTTGGGCGCAATCAGGCTGGGGATGAGGCGGTCGACCTTGCGATACATCTCGGTGAGGTCTTCGGTCGGTCCCGAAATGATCAGCGGCGTGCGCGCCTCGTCGATCAGGATGGAGTCCACTTCGGCGACGATGACGTAGGAATGCCCGCGCTGCACCATCGTGTCGATGGAGTACTTGATGTTGTCGCGCAGGTAGTCGAAGCCGAATTCGTTATTGGTGCCGTAGGTGATGTCGGCGGCGTAGGCGGCGTGGCGCTCCTCGTCGGTCAGGCCGTGCACGATGGTGCCGACGGTGAGGCCGAGGAAGCGATAGACTTGGCCCATCCACTCGGCGTCGCGCTTGGCCAGATAGTCGTTCACCGTGACCACGTGCACGCCTTCGCCGGCCAGGGCGTTGAGATAGACGGCCAGGGTGGCGACCAGGGTCTTGCCTTCACCGGTCTTCATCTCGGCGATGTTGCCGTAGTGCAGGACCATGCCGCCGACCAGCTGCACGTCGTAATGGCGCTGTCCCAGGGTCCGTTGAGCGGCGGCCCGCACCGTGGCGAAGGCCTCGGGCAGGATGTCCTCCAGGGTCTCCCCGGCGGCCAGCCGCTCCTTGAAGCGGGGGGTCAAGTCCCGCAATTCCTCGTCCGTCTTGGCGACGAACTGCGGCTCAAGCTCGTTGATCTCTCGGACTGTCGCCCAAAAACGCTTGATTTTCCGCTCGTTGGCGGAACCGAAAAGACGCTGCGCTATGGCGCCGAAGTTTGGCATGGATGTCCTCTGACCGGCCCGCGGAAATGCGTCCGGGAGGCGAGTCCCGGCAGGTGCCGCGCCCGAGAGATAAGAATGGCACACCCCCTTGTCAAATCAGATGATTCCGGCCAAACCCGCCGACCTTTGGGAAGCGCGACAGGGGAGCGAGTCCAGAATGACGCAGCAGCGTAAAGGCCTGAAGACAGCGGTCGTCAAAACCGCAGGCATTCATCCTGTTTCGCCGTTGGCCCCCAAGCGTTTCGTGCGATTGCCCCCGCTCAATGGTGTGACGCTGGCCGCCGGCGAGGCCGGTGTGCGCTACCGCGGGCGCACCGATGTCATGCTGGCGATTTTCGCGCCTGGCACAAAGGTCGCAGGCGTCTTCACCAAATCGAAGACGGCGTCCGCGCCGGTCGACTGGTGCAAGGCCAGCCTCGAGAACGGGTCCGCGCGCGCCCTGGTGGTGAACAGCGGCAATGCCAACGCCTTCACCGGCAAGGCAGGGTTCAAGGGGGCCAAGGACGTGGCGGTGGCCGCCGCGGCGACCGTCGGTTGCGATCCCGATCAGGTCTACCTCGCGTCAACCGGCGTCATCGGTGAGCCGCTGCCGGCCGAGAAGATCACCAAGGCGCTCGGGGCGCTGAAGGCGAAGACCGCCGACAACCGCTGGCGCGAAGCCGCCCAGGCCATCATGACCACCGATACCTATCCCAAGATGGCCAGGGCCACGGCGAGGCTTGCCGGCAAGACGGTGCAGATCAACGGCATGTGCAAGGGCTCGGGCATGATCGCCCCCGATATGGCCACCATGCTGGCCTTCGTCATGACCGACGCCAAGCTGCCGCAACGCGTGCTGCAGGACCTCCTCCGGGAGGGGACGGGCCCGTCGTTCAATTCCATCACCGTCGACAGCGACACCTCCACCTCCGACACGCTCTTGCTGTTCGCCACCGGCGCCGCCAAGAACAAGCCGGTGCGCTCGGCCTCCGATCCCCGGCTGCGCGACTTCAAGAAGAAGCTCAACGAGGTGCTGCTGTCGCTGGCGCTGCAGGTGGTGCGCGACGGCGAGGGCGCCGGCAAGCTGATCAAGGTTTCCGTCATGGGGGCCGAGAGCGACGCGGCCGCCAAGCGCGTGGCGCTCTCGATTGCCAACTCGCCGTTGGTCAAGACCGCCATCGCCGGCAGCGACGCCAATTGGGGCCGGGTGGTGATGGCCGTCGGCAAGTCGGGCGAGAAGGCCGACCGCGACCGCCTCAAGATCTGGTTCGGCAAGCAGTTGGTGGCCGAGAAGGGCGACCGCGCCCCGAAATACAACGAGGAAAAAGCCACCAAGGCGGTGTCCGGCCTGGAAGTGGAGATCGGCGTCGATCTGCGCCTCGGCCGCGGCAAGGCGCGGGTGTGGACCTGCGATCTCACCCATGGCTACATCGACATCAACGGCAGCTATCGCAGCTGATCCGTCTCCCATCGGGAGGGGCCATGAAGCGTTTTGCACTGGCCATCGTGTTGCTGCTCTGCCCGGCCCATGCCGAAGGCGTGGCTCCGGTCGATGCCGCCCAGTGCGCCGCGATGAAGGCGCATCATGTCCTCAACGCCGATGCCCCGGTCGGCTGCAACCGCCTGGCAACGGTGACCTTCGACTACCTCGGCTTCGACGGCGCCCTGCATCACGACGGGCGCATTGTGGTGATGGACGCGGTGGCGCCCAGCGTGTTGCGCATCTTCCAGGAACTGCGCCAGCGGAACTTTCCCATTGCCAAGGCGCAGCCGGTGGAGGCCTATGACGGCGACGACGAAGCCTCTATGGCCGACGACAACACCTCGGCCTTCAACGATCGCACTGTTCCCGGCGGCGACCGCATCTCGCTGCATGCCTACGGCGCGGCCATCGACATCAACCCGGTCGAGAACCCGTTCATGCCGCGCAATGACACGGGCTACGCGGTGCATCCGCCGGCGGGTGTCGCTTTCGTGAACCGCAGGGCGCACCGCCCCGGCAAGCCGGATCGCAAGGGGTTCGCCGAAAGCGTGGTGGATGTGTTTGCCGCTAACGGATTTGTGATGTGGGGCGGCGACTGGGATGATCCCATCGACTATCAGCATTTTGACATCGGCCGGGATCTCGCCGTTGCGCTCGCCGGCTTGCCGCCCGCGCAGGCGCGCCAACGCTTTAAAGCGGTCATCGCGGCCCGCAGCGGCCAGTAAATCCGCCGGCGGTGGATGCCGCCCGTCACAGTTAACATCCGTTTGCCTTATTGGCGGCCCAAACTGCCTCGAATTGACCCAGCTTTCGACCTGCGATCGCCCACTGTGGTGCTTAACTGCCGGGCTCAGAACGCAGGAGACACGACCGTATGAGTAATTTGCGCGGCCCCGGGATGGCCGCCGCGGCCGGTAGCACCCGGAGCAAGGTGATCGGCGCTGCCGTGATTGCGTTCGGCCTTGGCGTTCTCGGCCTCTATGCCTTCGCTGGGCAGGAGGGGCCCAAGCCCGACAATGCGCAGTTCGATGCGATCAGCGGCGAGATCATGACCACGCCCGAGGGCGCGCAGCCGATGCCGCCGCCGGTGACACCGACGGTCGAGAAGGTCAGGCGCAAGCCCACCCCGCGCCCCACCCGTGATGCGGCTGCCAAGACGATCCAGGAGGCCGCCGTGACCGCCCCGATCCGCATGCCGCCGCCGCCGCGCACGGAGCAAGAGGTTTCGATGAACGATGCTGCCGCGCCGCGACAGCCGTAAAATCAACCATTTCTCTGGCCGTTGTGCGCAATATAGATTTGCTGCCGGCAAAATATTGGATTGAAAAATCCCTATAATTCCCAACAATTCAAAATGTCTGACAAGATAAGGACTGGACTTTTGAAGGTTAAAGTGTCATCCTATTCGTAACTCAGGGGTGGGGACCCACATCCAGTCCTAGGATTGGAGTGCTGAATCTTCACACGCACCTTGAGCGTCGGCGGCTCTGGCTGCCTGCAACCCAGCTTACCGGTGCCGCGACGGCTTGCGGGACTCGGCCCTCTGCCGAGCCCCGCCAGTGTGCGATGGCAGACCTTCGGATCCTGGTTGCCCGGAAGAACGAGCCGCGGCCCCGTCGCGAGAACGTGACCGGCGGCGTGCGCGGCGATTATGGCCGCTGTCGCACTGTGAGTTGAAGTGAGAAAACATTCAATCAGTGTTTGAAGCGCCGTAAGGAAAAGTAAGCAAAACAAACGGATTAAAAAGTCAACATTGCTCATATGAGAGTTTCATATCAATCAAACTTGCTCTAATCACAAACACAATAAAGGGGGCAGGATTGGCGGTCGCAAGACGGGTGACATATGACGTTCACTTCCTTGATCATGAGGGGAATGTCTTTTCTTCGGACGTCATAGAAGCCTTGAACGATCATGCCGCGATCGATGCCGCCAAGCGCATCTTCCGTGTGGGCGTCGGCAGTGGCTTCGAGATCCGGCAAGGGAGCCGGTTTGTCGGGCGGGTCAACGCCACGGCAAGATCGGCCAAGCGGCCCGACGAAGCGGCCCGGCCACGGCGCGCCTCCGACTACGAGACCTTTGCGACCGAATGCGTCCGCCTCGCCAGCACGAGCAATATCCTGGAAGTTCGTGAGCAGTTGATGGATTTGCGCGACACCTATCTGGCGATCGCAGCGCAGATCGAAGAGGGTCGCCGCAAGGATGCCGGACCGCAGCGCGGCTATTCTCTCTACTTGCGGGATGCGGGCGGGCAGATCGTGGCGCGTGACCACATCGAGGTCGACAACGATCGCGAGGCCCACGCCATCGCGGTGGTTCTGCTGGATGCCTGTGCCGACGTCTGCAGCCAGTTCGAGCTGTGGAAGGGCGAGACCATGATGAGCATGGGCGCGCGGCCGCGCCAGGTGCCGGCGCCGAGTGAATGCACCGCCCGGGTGCAGCAGATCGTCATCGAGCGCGAGATCGCGCTGCGCGACAGCTATCACGTCATCGCCGGCAGCAAGCGGTTGCTTGCCAAGGTCGCGGAATGGACCACGGCCTGCGAAGGCTGATGGCGGCGGCGTCTTGCGGGACAAGCTGTACGCATCCGAGCTAGGAATATTTGGTCCGATGGGGCCCGTCCTGGGTCGGCGCCGCCCGCACCGAGCGGTCCGCCTGGCGCCGCGCCATGCCCCCTGAGGGCGCGGCTTCACAGTGGAAATATGGTTGAGAGGCGGTTAATCCGATACGCCACATTCGGCTTGCGGCGGCAACTGCCCATCAACGCGCCGCCCGCCATACTGAAAGGGACCGGTCATGCAGGTGAAGATTGTTCTGGTGGCGGCCTGCGCCTTGATCGATCCGGACGGGCGCGTGCTGATCGCGCAGCGTCCTGCCGGCAAGCAGATGGGTGGTCTGTGGGAATTTCCGGGCGGCAAGATGGAACCGGGCGAGAGCCCGGAACGGACCTTGATCCGGGAACTGGGCGAGGAGCTTGGCATCACGGTGCAGGAGCCCTGTCTGGCGCCGTTCAGCTTCGCCTCCCACTCTTACGCGGACTTTCATTTGCTCATGCCGCTCTACGTCTGCCGCCGCTGGGAGGGCACGGCCCAGGCGCGGGAACACGCAGCGCTGAAATGGGTATGGCCGAAGGACCTGACGGCCTATCCGATGCCTCCGGCGGACGTCCCGTTGATCCCGATGCTGCGCGACTTGCTATAAGGTGTTTCTGGCGCAACGCCAGCGGTTCGACGGCCATTGAATATGCGCTGATCGCGGGCTTGATTTTCCTGGTCATCGTCTCGGCGATGGGCAAGGTGGGAGATGCGGTCCTGGCGCTGTTCAACAGCATTCATTTCTAGCGTCCGGTTCCGAAAATCGACTCATCACGGCACCAGGGCGCAGAGTTTTTTGTTTGCGCGCCGGAGTGCGCCCGCTAAGTTCCGCGTATGAACACGCGAATCCAGACCGTCTACCGCGTCACGGCGGATGCCGAGACCATCGAAGACCGCGCCCGCGGCATTGCCGTCGAGCAGAGCGTCGAGATGCCGGTGGAGCCGATCGACAGCCGCTTCGTGCTTGACGAGATTCTCGGCCGGGTGGACGACATCAAGGACCTCGGCGGCGGCGAATACGAAGTGCGCATCGGCTTGGCCTCCATCACCACGGGCTTCGAGGCCGGCCAGTTCATCAACATGATCCTGGGCAACACCTCCTTGCAGGACGGCATCTCGCTGGTGGACGCGGTGTTCCCGCCGGACATCATCAAGGCCTTCGGCGGTCCCAATCACGGTCTGGACGGCGTCCGCGCCAAGGTCAGCGCCAGTGGGGCGCTGTCGGCCACGGCGCTCAAGCCGCAAGGCACGCCGCCCGCCACCCTGGCGCGGCTGGCCTACGACATCGCGCTCGGCGGCATCGATTACATCAAGGACGATCACGGCATCGCCGACCAGACTTACAACCCGTTCGATCAGCGTGTTCCGATGATCGCCGAAGCGGTGGCGAAGGCGGGGGCCAAGACCGGCATTCCGACGCGCTATCTGCCGAGCCTCAACGGTAATCTGGATCAGCAGCGGCATCAGATCGAAACCTGCCACCAGAACGGCGTGGAAGGCGTCCTCATTGCCCCGATGATCTGTGGCTTCTCGCAATTCCAGACCTTGAAGGAAGAGAACCCGGATCTCATTTTCATGACCCACCCCAGCATGGCGGGCGGTCCGATGGCGGCGGAGTTCTTCTTCGGCAAGCTGATGCGCCTGATGGGGTCGGACGCCTCGGTGTTCTGCAATTACGGCGGCCGTTTCGGCTACACGCCGGAGCGCTGCCGCAAGATCGCCGACCTGACTCTGGAGCCGGTGGAAGGGCTGAAGCCCTGCGTGCCGGTTCCGGCCGGCGGCATGGAATTGAAGCGCGTTCCCGAACTGCTCGAATTCTTCGGTCCGGACGTCATGCTCTTGATCGGCGGCAGCCTGCTCGCGGCCAAGGAGAACATCACCAAGGAGACGGCGGCGTTCTGCGATGCGGTGCGGGCATTCGGGAGGAAGGAGTGAGCGGCGC
>JBJKRM010000344.1:0-4184 GCA_046704685.1 Rhizomicrobium sp. | reverse complement strand
GGGTGCACCTCGCCCCCACTTCTTCTCTGCTGACGAAGCAGAAGCCTTCCCTCACGAATTCATGTGGAAAGAATTGAAGAAATCCATTACCGGCTTGCTGTTCTCGCTCCCCGGCGGACCATAATAGTTTAGTGAAATGACCATCCCTTTGGCGATGAGCCAACGGCCGCGCACCACCCAGCCACTGGTGAGATCATAAATCACCTCGCGCCCTGTCAGCCCATTCTCGGTGATCGGGACGGATGTGCGCAAAGTCCCTTTCGTGGTTTTGCCCAGTCGGTCGATGACATTGTCGATAAATACGTCCGGCACTGCGCCTTTCGGGAGCAAATCGACAACGAGCATATAGGACCCGTTTTCTCCGTTGCAGGTGAAACTCGTCATTCCGCTCTTGCTTGTCTGCTTCACAGGATTGCTGCAAGGCGGCTTCCAATTAAACGAACCCGAAGTCCCAGATTGAGCATCGGCGACCGGCGCGATGATCAATGCGGCCAGGACAACCGACAAAACAGTTCTCAACATTGCCACCCCCCAAGTATTCCGTGCGAAACAGTCTGAACCGTCGTCGCCACTCGACGCAATGGCTTCGTCACGATCGTCAAGTTTGTTACTGTTGGCGTAGATAGCGCCCCAATAACCGTCCGCTCCTGGCAGTCTCACACCCGCCCCAGCATCGCCGCGCGCAACAGCGAAATCTGCTTACGCCACAAGGGCGGATCGGGGCGCTTGAGATAGAGCGGCACCAGGGCCGCAGGGAGGAAGGCAGGCAACACTGCCTTCGGGATCGCCGCACGACGTGCCGCCCGGTAGTGATCCCGCGCCAGCGCGTTGGTATCGATGGCGTGGAACAGACCGTCGTGGCGCCCGGCCACGGCATAGGCGATGGCGGCATCACGCACCACAGCATCGCCGTCGCGCGCTTCGGCCTCGCCGCCGCTCAGCACGCGCACGGCCAGCCGCATCAAAGCGCCGACGCCGGCATCGGCATAGGCTTCCGCAGCCGGGATGTCCGTGAACGGCTCGCCGGGCCGGCCGCGCGCTTCGATCATGGTGTCGAACAAAGGCTGCGGCAGATCGTGGGCGGACAGCGTTGCGGCCAAGGCCTGCGCCACGGCATGGTCGCGCGGCGTTCCCGCCCTGGCGCCCTCGACAGTCTCGCACCACCACATCAGGCGGATGTCGGCCAGCATCGGCTCGCGCGCCGCCTGCACCGCATGCGCCAGCTCGTAATAGAGAGCATAGAGCACGAAGAGGTGGCGCCGCCGCTCCTCGGGCGCAAACAGCGCTGCAAAAAAACGATCCGGGTCGTGCCGGCGGACAATCTCCTCGCAGGCGGCGAAGGGGTCGCTCATGGCGTCACCATGAAGCGCGCGCCATTCAGATGATCAGCTTCTTCGGCTTGCGGGCGTGCAGCCAGCCGATGATGATCAACCGCGTCACCATCACCGCGGTGAAGAACGAGGTGATGATTCCGACACCCAGGGTCACCGCGAAGCCGCGCACCGGTCCCGATCCCAGCTCGAACAGGATCAAAGCCGCGATCAAGTGGGTGGCGTTGGCGTCGACAATGGTGGCGATAGCTCGTCGCTCGCCGGTGTCGATGGCGCCGAGCATACTTCGCCCGTTGTGGCTTTCCTCACGCATTCGTTCGAAGATCAAGACGTTGGCGTCGACCGCCATGCCGAGGGTGAGCACGATACCGGCGATGCCCGGCAGGGTCAGGGTGGCCCCGAACAGCGTCATGGCCGCCAGCAACAGCACCAGGTTCGTTGCCATGGCGATGTCGGCGAACAGGCCGAACAGGCCGTAGCGCAGGATCATGAACACGGCGACCAGGATGAGGCCCGCCACCGTCGCGATCTTGCCGCTCTCGATGGAGTCCTTGCCGAGCTCCGGACCGACCGTGCGCTGATCGATCGGCTTCAAGGGCGCCGGCAGGGCGCCGGCCCGCAAGAGAACCGCCAGATCGTTGGCGGACTGCACCGTGAAATTGCCCGTGATCTCGCCGGAGCCGCCAATGATCGGCTCTTGGATCACCGGCGCGGTCAGCACCTTGTTGTCCTGCTCGATGGCGAAGCGATGGCCGACATTGGCCTTGGTGATGTCGGCGAATTCGCGGGCGCCGACGCTGTCGAAGCGGAAGGTGACGACGACCTGGCCGGTCTGCTGGTTGGTGGTCCAGTTCGCGTCTTTCAGGCGATCGCCGGCGATCAGCACGCGCTTGCGCACCAGGATGGGCAGCTGCTGTTGTCCATTCTTCTTGTTCTGCATGGGCAACAGCAAGTCATTCGGGGGAATGCGATGCTGGTTGATCGCGGCCATCAGGTCGCCGGTCTCGTCGACCATCTGGAAGGTCATCTTCGCCGTGGTCTGGAGGATTTCGAGCAGATGCTTGGGGTCCGCCAAGCCCGGCACCTGAACCACGATGCGGTCCGATCCCTGCTGCTCGATGGACGGCTCCTTGGTGCCGAGCGCATCGACGCGCTTGCGCACCACTTCGATGGAGCGCGTCACCACATCCTTGCGCAACCGCGTCTTGTAATTGTCGCTCATGGTCAGGACGACCGTGCGGTCGCCCGGCTCGGTGATGTCGTACTGCTTGGCCCCGATCAGCGACGCGCCGTTCACCCGGGGATTGTCGTCCTTGATGGCCTGCAACGCCGTTTGATACTGCGTCGGATCGAGGATCGTCACGCCGATGGAGCCCGGCGGACGCGTGAACTTGTAGGCGATGTGCTTCTTGCGCAGCGTGTGGCGCAGCTCGCCGACCGTCGAGTCGAGCTGGTCCTTCATCACCTGGTCGAGCTCCACTTCGAGCAGCACATAGGATCCGCCCTGCAGGTCGAGGCCCAGGCTCACCGTGTTGTGCGGCAGCCAGTTCGGGATGTCCCGCCGGATATTGTCCGGCAGCGCGTTGGGCAGTGCGATGGCAAAGCCGAGGAGCAGAATCAGGCCGACGACGACGCGGACCCAGGTGGAAACCTGCAGCATGTTTCTCTATCCGCTTATTTCTCGGCCTTGGCTTCGACCGGCTGGTTCTTGGCGCGGACCTCGCCGATCGCTCCGCGCAACACGCGGATGTTCACGCCGTCGGAAATCTCCATGGTGATCTCGGGATCCTCCTTCTGGGGGATCTTGGAAACCTTGCCGACGATCCCCGAATTGAGGACCACGGTGTCGCCACGGCGCAGCGCTTCCACCGCCTGGCGCAGCTTTTTCTGTTGCTGCTGTTGCGGCCGCCAGACCAGGAAGTAGAAGATCGCGGCGACGGCGATCAGCATCGGAATCGGGGAAGCAAGGAATTCGTTCATGGGATTGTCCGTAGTGGCGCGCGGCGCGGACTATAGCGACGCGTGGCATCAATGCAACTCTGTAGAATCAAAGGATTAGCGCCTATCGTGCCGCTCAGAAGCGCCAATCCCCACCCTTGGGACCGGGTGTCACCCGGTGGCCGGTCAAAAGGCGATGGGTAAACAATGGGAACAGCAGGCATGAATTCCGGAAAAAAGCCGGGGCGACGCAACGCCGCGGCCGATGCTTATGTCTGGGAAGCGGGAGACGAGAAGCTGCATCCGGTCCGCAAAGTGGCCCGCCTGCCGCTGGTGCTGCTGAAGGGCATCGATTCCGCCCGCGAAACCCTGATCGAGAACACGCGGCGCTTTGCCGACGGCCTGCCCGCCAACAACGCCCTGTTGTGGGGGGCGCGCGGCATGGGCAAGAGCTCGCTGGTCAAGGCGATCCACGGCACCGTGAACGAGGGCCGCAAGGCCCGGCTGGTGCTGATCGAAATCCACCGCGAGGACATCGCCACCCTGCCCGCCCTGCTGCGCCGCCTGCGCGACGACAAGCGGCGGTTCCTCTTGTTCTGCGACGACCTCTCCTTCGACAAGGACGACACCAGCTACAAATCGCTCAAGCCGGCGCTGGAAGGCGGCATCGAAGGGCGGCCCGATAATGTCTTGTTCTACGCCACCTCGAACCGGCGCCATCTGATGCCGCGGGACATGATGGAGAACGAGCGCTCCACCGCCATCAATCCATCCGAGGCGGTGGAAGAGAACATCTCGCTGTCGGACCGCTTCGGTCTGTGGCTCGGCTTCCACAATTGCAGCCAGGAAGAGTACCTGGCGATGATCGACGGCTATGCCGCCCATTTCGGCCTGCAGCTTGGCGCCGAGGAATTG
>JBJKRM010000343.1:0-2775 GCA_046704685.1 Rhizomicrobium sp. | reverse complement strand
AGAAAGAAATGCGTGAACGTAGCCGATGCCGTTTCGCTGAAGCAGTGAAGATACATTCCGCTCCAGCGAAATCGGTTGAACGGACTGCACTCTCACGGATACATAGGCATCAGAGTCGGAATTGCTTCTCCAACACTTTGGCCCATGTGCACATTGGATTGGAAGCCAGGAACTCTCGCGCCGATGAAGGCAGTCCGTTTTGCTTGAGCCAACAGGAACTCTCCGGCTTGGGCATCCGGTACGTCAAACATAAACACCGCACGACCGTTACCGCCGTCGTAGTACCCCATAAACAATTGGGGTCGGAGACGATTTCCTTCCCATGCCCCTGCTTGCCTGTACAGCCGATCACGGTACGCGCCCGCACTTCAAAAAGGAATTCGTCCCTGACCCCTTTCATCCACTTTCATCCAATGGCATGATCTCAACCATACATTTGACGCCTCACGCAAAACTCAGCCGCCACGCCCCATACTTTTGCCAAACTCGGCGCTTCCGCGCGCGTCGGCCTGCCGTGTATGGTTAGCGGGCAGGTGTTCGAGAGAGCCAGTAAAAGGGCCGCCTCGAATGATGCGCGACCGCGAAGATAACGATTCCATCTAGCTCCGTGCGGTAGTAGACCGAGAAGCGAAACCCTTTCACGATGATTCGACGCGTATTGCCGCGCGCCGGTGAGCCTGAAAGAGGAAATGCAAGCGCGCGCGCTGCGGCTTCTTCCACCGCCTCCGTGAAGCGCACCCCAAGGCCGGGTTGTGCTTCATTGTGGTAGGTGATCTCTGCTAGAAATTCCAAGCGTGCCGCGGGAATAAACCGTGCACGTTTCACCGGGCGATGCGCCTCGCTTCGGCAAAGACATCTTCGGCCGGGATCGCTTTCAATTCTCCTCGGTCGTACGCGGCCGCCCGTTCTTCTATCTCACGATCCCATGTCGCCTCGATTTCCGCCAGCGAACCTTCTTCGAGTGATTCGAGGAGCATCTCCGCGAGTCGCGCGCGTTCCTCCACCGTAAGCGCCTTGGCGCGTTCCTCGAGTTCTTTAAGCGCGTCCGACATAGCGGTACCCTCCGAATGGTGGAGTCATTTTACGCCTTATCCACGGCGCCATTGCCGTCCAGGATAACGATTTTGTCTGCGGCGGGCCACCGCGACGGTTGATCCAGGCGCGGCGCTGACGGCCCATCCGCAGCACCTAAAGTTAAGCGTCAGGGATACATAGGCATCAGAGTCGGAATTGCTTCCCCGACACTTTGGCCCATGTGTACATTGGATTGGAAGCCAGGAACTCTGGCACCCATGAAGGCAGTCCGTTTTGCTTGAGCCAACAGGAATTCCCCGGCTTGGGCATCCGGCACGTCAAACATAAACACCGCACGACCGTTACCGCCGTCGAAGTACCCCATCGCTGAAAGCTCCTTGACGGACTCAGGGCGTTTTGGAATGTCGGGCGATGTGAATGCCTGAACGACTTGCTTGAAAACATTCATAGGGTATGCGACGTTAAGCAATGCAATCATGGTAATTCCTCCTCGAGAGTTGGTTCACCTGAACGTGCGGATTAGGTGCTGCTCTGCAGAGTGGTACAGGCATGTACCGCGAAAGAAGGCCCTGCGGCCCAATTTCTTGTTGGGAATCGGCCTGTCAAGCCGAATTGTCATTGTTCTGTAGTTATTGTTCGGAAGCGTATGCTTTTCTACAATATTACTCAACACTAATATTCGGAGGCCGCTTTGCAATGGAAGCAGTTCTCGTTGGGAATCCGCCGCCGTCCAGCGGCCGGTCGAGTCGCTTCCCGGGCACTAGCATGCTGAACCACTGACATGACCGCGATCTCCCTCGCCGCAAGACGCCTCCGCCTCGCCGCCCTCGCCGGTATTCTGGTGCTCGCCGGCGGCGCCGTCGGCTGGTGGCTCGGCGTGCATGCGCAAAGCAGCGCGCCGGCGCGCGAATCGCTGCCGGTGCTCGGCCGGGCGCCGAGCTTTCACGGTCTGACCAACCAGCTCGGCCAGACAGTCGACTCGAACCGCTTTCACGGCCAGGTGCAGGTGGTCACATTTCTCTTTCCCTATTGCACCACCTACTGCCCGCTGATCGCGGCGCACCTGGTGGGGCTCGAGAACGTAGTGCGCCTCGCCGGCTTGCAGGACCGCGTCAGGATTGTCGCCTTCAACGTCGACCCCGGCGGCACCGGCCCGCGCCAGATGCGCGCGTTCCTCAAGGAATACGGCTGGAACCCGCGCGACACGCACTGGGAATTCCTCACCGGCAAACCGCAGGCGATCCGCCGCGTCGTCACGCAGGGCTACCACATCGCCTATCAGAAGGTCGCCAACGGCGAAGACAGCGCGCAGGGCCCCGAGCTTACGCCGCAGCCCGAGGTGGTCAACGCGCTCGCCGCGAAGGCGCAAGTCGGCTACGACATCGCGCACAACGACGGCCTGGCGATCGTCGATCCGCAAGGCCGCATCCGCAAGTTCTACACGCAGGCCGACGTGGTCTCGAACGAGCGCCTGTTCGCGGTGATACAGGCGCTGCTCGGTCCCCGCTCCTAGACGACGAAAGGCCCCCTCAGTAAATCCCCGGCATCAACCGATAGCGCACGCGCTGCGCATAGTCTCGATAGCCCGGCAGCTCTTCCTGCAGAGTCTGGTCTTCCAGCACGGTCCTGATCACCGCGATGATCAACGCCACCGCAGCCGGAATAAGCGTCCACACCGAGCCTAGGGCGAGCACGATACCCAGCAGCGGCAGAATATTTCCTGCATAGCCCGGATGCCGC
>JBJKRM010000342.1:0-2726 GCA_046704685.1 Rhizomicrobium sp. | reverse complement strand
TTCTCCAGGAGCGCCAGAGCGAACTTCTGATTGATGCGGTTGTCTTCGACCAGCAGGACCCGCAGCGAGCGGACTGCGGACGGCTCGTGGTCCGCCGCTGTGGATGGTGCTTCGGGTTGCTCGGTGGGGGTCATCAGGATCGAGACCAGGCAATCGTGCAGCGCCTGCTGCCGCAGCGGCTTTTCCAGCACTTGGTCGAGCTTGACGTCATTGCCCTTGAGCGCCTGCCGTCCGGCCGATGTGACGAGCACGAGCTTGCATTCGCTCAGCTGCGCCGAGGCGCGGATCTGGCGTGCCAGCTCGATTCCGGTCTGGCCCGGCATCATGTGGTCGAGGAAGACGATGTCGTACGGCTTGTTGCGATGCCAGGCGCGCTGCATCTCGGCCATGGCGACGAAGGCGTCTTCGCAGGCGGCGGTTTCCATGCCCAGCATGCGCAGCTGGCGGCCGAGCAGTTCGAGATTGGTGGGGATGTCGTCGACCATCAGCGCCCGCAGCGTGCGCGTCTGGGGCGGCAGCGGCGCCGGAGCGGCGGCCGAGGTATTGGTGCGCGGCAGCGTCAGGTCGAACCAGAAGGTCGAGCCTTTGCCGGACGTGCTGGTCACGTCGATCTGTCCGCCCATCAGTTCGATCAACTGCTTGCAGATGGCCAGTCCCAGACCGGTGCCACCGAACCGTCGTGTGGCTGCCGAGTCGATCTGGGAGTATTTCTGGAAGACGTTCCGGCGCTCCGATTCCGGGATGCCGATGCCGGTGTCGGTCACCTCGAAGCGCAGCGGGATTTCGTCGCCGGGCAGTGCCGAGGTGCGCCGCACCAGAACGGAGACCGCACCCTTCTCGGTGAATTTGATGGCGTTGCTCATCAGATTGAGCAGCACCTGCCGGATGCGCAGGGGGTCGCCGGTGTAGGTGCCGCGGGCGTGCGGCTCGACGAAGACAACCAGGTCGAGATGCTTTTCTCGGGCCTTGGGGGTCATCAGCGACACGGTGCGTTCGATGGTCGGCAGAAGATCGAAGTCGGATTTGTCGATTTCGAGCTTGCCGGCTTCGAGTTTCGAGAGATCCAGGATGTCGTTGACTACGGCGAGCAGCGCTTCGCCGGATTCATGGATGATTTCGGCGAAGCGGTGTTGTTCCGGGTTGAGTTCGGTCTTGAGCAGCAGCTCGGACATGCCCAGGACGCCGTTCATGGGCGTGCGCACTTCATGGCTCATATTGGCCAGGAATTCCGACTTGGCGCGGTTGCCGGCCTCGGCCTGGTCTCTGGCGGCGACGACGGCCGCGTCCATGGCCGCGCGCTTGCGCAACTGGAACATCATCACCATCCCCAGTCCGATCATCATCAGGGTGGCGATGCCGAGGGCGGCGCCTTCCAGGATGGCGCCGCGTTGCCACTCTTCGAGAGCGGCATGACGCGGACGGGTGGCGATGACGGTCAGTCCCTGGCGCTCGGCGCTCTGAATGAGGAGATTGGGATCTGCGGGTGGCTTGCGGCCGCGCCGGGTGATTTTCAGCACGGTTCCTGGCGGCAGGTTCAGGTCCTGGCGGAAGTGGTTGAGGGCTTGATCGTCAAAGATTGTATCGGGCGTCTTGCGGCCAGTCGTTTTGGCATCGAAGCCGGCCAGCGTGGCGGCGTAGTCGACATAAGCGCGGGCCGCGACTTTCAGATCGGCGCGCTGTTCGGCAAGGAAGTCGTTGTGTTCGGTAACCGCGAGCCAGCCATAGCCGCACCACAGCGCCGCCAAGATGGCCATGATGGCGCCGACCACCCAGGAGCTTCGGGGGTGGCGAGATCCGGTTTTTGGAAGCATCCCCGCCTCTGCATCCCTCACGCGCTGTGGGGAAAGTTTGGGTGCGTTTGGCTAATTCGGGGTGAATCCCGGGGGCGCTGGAGGAAATGTCGCAGGCTGAAAACCCAGCTTTTAGGCCATTCGGCCTTGTATTGTTCTTGTTTTGTTCATATATTCTCCTTTCGTTCTTTTGCCTTCCAGCCCCCGCGTTTGGGGGGAGGAGAAACTGTGACTGGATCGAAGGAAAAAATTGCACTTCTGCGGGCCAGCCTTTCCCTGGCTGATCCCGTGGGCACACGGATGGCCTTGGGATGCAGGCATATAGATGCGTGTTTGGCGGGTGGGCTGAAGCGGGGGGCTTTGCACGAGGTTTTTGCCGCTGTTTCGCATGAGGCAGCCGCCACGGGGTTTGCCGCTGCCCTGACGATCCGGCTGGGCGGACCGGTTTTGTGGATCCGGCAGGATTATTCCGGCCTGGAGCATGGCGAACTCGCCGCCACCGGTTTGTTCGAGCTGGGACTGGATCCCGCGCGCCTTACCCTATTGCGGGCCCCGGATGCGGCCGCGGCGTTGCGGGGCGCGGCCGATGCGCTGACCTGCAACGCCTTGGGTTCGGTGGTGATCGAACTCATCGGCGAGCCCAAGCTTCTCGATCTGGTGGCGTATCGCAAACTGGCGCTCGGGGCCCAACAGAGTGGGGTGACGGCCTTGTTGCTGCGCTTTTTGGCGCAGCCTGGGATCGGTGTGGCGGAAACGCGCTGGCTGGTCCGCAGCGCCCCGTCGTCAAACAAGGAGGATGAAGAGGATTGGGGCCATCCCTGCTTCGATGCCGAATTGCAGCGCAACCGGCATGGGCAGGGCGGGCATTGGCTCATGGAGTGGAGTTGTGACGATGGCATCTTCCGCAAGGCGCATTCTGGCACTGTGGTTTCCGCG
>JBJKRM010000341.1:0-5496 GCA_046704685.1 Rhizomicrobium sp. | reverse complement strand
TCGTTCCGCGACGAATACCAGGACATCATCCTCAAGCCGCTCTACGGCAATGGCGGCGCCGGGGTGTTCCGCGTCACGCCGGGTGACGAGAACCTCGGCTCGCTGCTCGAGATGTTCACCACCTTCTACCGCGAGCCGATCATGGTGCAGCGCTACCTGCCGGAGGTGCGCCAGGGCGACAAGCGCATCATCCTGATCGACGGCGAATTCGCCGGGGCGCTCAACCGTGTGCCGGCCGAAGGCGAAGCGCGCTCCAACATGCATGTCGGCGGAAGGCCGGAAGCCATCGCGGCGACCAAGCGCGATCTGGAAATCTGCAAGGCCATCGGGCCGGAGCTGCGGGCGCGCGGGCTGATCTTCACGGGGATCGACGTGATCGGCGATTATCTCACCGAAATCAACGTCACCTCGCCGACCGGCATCCAGGAGATCAAGCGCTTCGGCGGACCGGATGGCGCGGCGCTGATCTGGGACGCGATCGAGAAGCGGCGGAAGGGGTGAATCCCTTTCACGCGCGGTGAATAGCACGCGGAGGCGCGGAGACGCGGAGGAACAGCTCCTTTTGTCATCCCGGCCGCGCCCGCGGTGACGGCGCCGTCTGGTGCGTGGGCGCGGGCCGGGACCCACCGCAAAACCTGACAGATGTCGAAATGGGTCCCGGGTCTGCGCGCTCTTCGCTGCGCTGCGAGCGCTGCGCCCGGGATGACAATCTTCTTTACACGGACAAACGTGCCGTCTCCGCTTGAATCAAGCGCAGATCAACTACTGCTTCATCTGGAACTTGGAACGGTAGCGGTCGTCGATCTTGGACACCGGGAAATAGATGAAGACGTCGGTGGTGCCGAACTGAGGGTCGATCACCGCGCCGTCGCCGATGCCCGCACCGGCCCGCACATAGCCCTTCAACAGCGGCGGCAAGGCGCGCAGCGCCTCCTTGGGATCGATCGCCTCTTTCGGCATCAGGTTCATATCGACATAGCGGGCGGGATTGGCGCGCACCCGGATCTCCGGCGGCGCCAAGTGGAAGTGGTAGAGATAGGACAGCGGCAACGCCAGCGCCTTGGGATCGGTGCCGGCGAAGGAGGCGCAGCCGAACATCACATCGATCGAGAAGCGGGTGACGTAAACCATCACGCCGCGCCACAACAGCTGCATGGCGCCCGGGCGGGCGCGGTACTCCTTGAGCACGCAGGAGCGGCCCAGCTCCAGCAGCTGGGTTCCCGGCGGCATGCCGGTCAACATCGGAGCGATGTCGTATTCGTCGGCGGTGTAGAATCCGCCGGCGCGTGCAGCGTCCACATCGCGCATCAACCGGTAAGTTCCCACCACGGCAGGTTGTCCGTCGTCATCGATCACCGAACGGTCCACCACCAGAAGGTGATCGCAGACGTCATCGAAACGGTCGAAATCGCGACCGCACTGGCGCATCTGCGGCGAGGGCAAGGCCGACATTTCCTCATAGAAGACGCGGTAGCGCAGGCGCTGTGCCGCCTCCACCTCCATGTCGGTCTCGGCCAGACGCAATTCCAGCGCCCCGGCAGCGGCCAGCACCGGCCAGTGCATGATACGGCCTTCCAACGGTCCCGGCTCGTGGATGTTCACCATGATGCGCTTCCTTTTAGGCGTAGCCTTCTTGGGTCTGCCAAACGGCGCGAAAAGGCGATTTTACTCTAGGGCGGAGGACAAGACAAACGGGGCTTGTCCTTACTGCCCGGCCCCTAGCATTTCCGTGCGGCGGTGATGTGACGCCAGCCAAAGGAACAGCAGAATAGCGGGAATCCCAATCAATCCGGCCCCGATGAAGAAGATCGCATAGGCGTGCATCAAACCGTACTCCGCCGCCAAGCTTTGGACCACCAAACCGGAGAAGCCCTTCAGGATTTTTCCCGCCCAGGTGTAGG
This sequence comes from Rhizomicrobium sp., assembly GCA_046704685.1. Classification (GTDB taxonomy): domain Bacteria; phylum Pseudomonadota; class Alphaproteobacteria; order Micropepsales; family Micropepsaceae; genus Rhizomicrobium. The sequence goes on along the minus strand of JBJKRM010000341.1, from coordinate 3,595 downwards.
TGGAACTGAGCAATGCGTATTGGGTGGCCGTGTAGCCCAGGTTGGTCAGGCTGGACATGTAGGTGACAAGCGTCACACCGGCGACCGAGATGCCGAAATTGTCAACGGCCATGATCACCGCGAAGGGCACCGGGCCGTGCGAATAGGGCAGATAGGCATAGGCCATCGTGCCGATGATCTGAGCGATGCCACCGACGATCAACGCCGGCATTTTGCCCAGCTTGAGGACGATAAATCCGCCGGCCGCCACGCCGAGAAACACGGCCGCCAGTCCGAAGGTGCCGCGCACCGTCCCCACCACATCCTTCGACAGACCAATGTCGTGGTAGAGCGGGTTGGCCATCGGGCCCATCACGAAGTTCGGCAACTGGAAAAGGCTGATGGCCGTCAGCATCAGAATCGCGGCCGGGCCATGCGCCTTGAAAAAAGCAATGAAGGGCCCGATCACGGCATCGACAAAGCCGCGTCCGGACCACAACGAAGCCTCGGCTTCTTCCCGGATAAGCGCCTCGTGCGATTTCACCGGCTCGGCCGCCAGCAGGCAGGCTGCGATGCCGACCACCATCAGACAACCATAGAGCCCGTAAGAAGCGTTCCAGCCGATCCGCGTGGCGATGAGCAGGATGAGAGCTTCACTGGCCAGCATCGCGGCGCGATAGCCGAAGGTGTAGGACGAGGTGAGTACGCCGAGCTCGTCGGCATCGCGTGCCGTCTCGATCCGCCAAGCATCAATGGTGATGTCCTGGGTCGACGAGGCAAAAGCCACCACCAGCGCCAAGAGGCCAAGAACCGCGAGTCCATCGCCCAGGCTGGCCACCGCCATGGCAATCAGACCGCAAGCAATGACGAGCTGTGTCAGAATCATCCAGCTGCGCCGTCGCCCCAGCTTGGCCAGCAGCGGCGGGCTGGTGCGGTCGATCACCGGCGCCCAGAGGAATTTCAGCGAGTAAGCGATGCCTACCCAGGAGACGAAGCCGATGGCCGTGAGCGAGGTGCCGGCATCGCGCAGCCAATATCCCAACGTGTTGCCCACCAAGAGGAAGGGCAGTCCCGAGGAGAAGCCGAGGGCGAGCATGAGGAGATTGCGCCGTTCGAGATAAACGGCGAGCGAATGGCGCGGCTGTTTGCTCATGCGACGGCCGATGGGCGGGCGGGATAACGGTCCGGGAAGAAGGCTTGGAACATGTCGTCCAGCTGGGTTGGTTCGATGGGTTTGGTGAGGAAACCATCCATACCCGCCTCCCGGCAAGCCCTGCGTCCGGTTTCCAGCACGTCGGCGGTCAGGGCGATGATGGGCGTGCGCCCTCGCCCCAAGCGGTTCTCCAGGGCGCGAATCGCTATCGTCGCATCGATGCCGTCCATCCCCGGCATGTGGATATCGGTGAGGATGAGGTCGAACGCTCCTTCTTCCATGGCCTGCAATGCGGCCTCGCCGCTGGTCACGGCGGTGACCTTGTGGCCGCGCCGGCGCAGCAGCTCCTTGGTGAGCAGCGCGTTGATCGGGTTGTCCTCCGCCAGCAACACATGGAAGCAGGCCGCCGGCGCCATCGCCGCCGCCTGCGGTGCGGCCGGGATCTCGGTTTGCGACTCGGGGTCGGGTTGGCCGAGACGGCGGATCAAGGTCGACTGGCGGACCGGCTTGACCATGTAACCGGCAAAACCGCGCGCCTTCAGTTCGGCGGCGCTGGCGTGCGCCGACGGCGACAGCAGCAGATAGGCCGGAATGGAAGGAACCGGCGGCACGATGGGCGCCGGCTCGGAGTCCGTGCCGGCATCGATCAGCATGAAATCGGCTGTCCTCAAGCCGGCCTCGGTGAGCACCACGGTGGTGGCCCCCGCCACCGCGATCTGCGCCGTCAGCCCTTCGCGCAGCAGCGGGTTGCCGCTGATGACGGCGATCTTCATGCCGGCCAGGGCCGGCTCGAAGTCGCTGCCTCGCACGGCGGCGATGGCGGGAAGCGTGAACCAGAACAGACTGCCGCCGCCGGGCGCCGGATCGAGCCCGATCTCGCCGCCCATCGCGGCCACCAGACGGCGCGAGATGGCAAGACCGAGCCCGGTGCCTTCGAACTTGCGCCCGTGGCTGGAATCGGCCTGGACGAACTCTTCGAAGATTTCACGGCGTTTGTTCTCGGGCACGCCGATGCCGGTATCGCACACTTCGAAGCGCAGGAATTTGCGCTCCCCGGCTGCGACCAGCACCGCGTTGATCCGCACCCCGCCGGATTCGGTAAACTTCACCGCGTTGCCGACCAGGTTGATCAGAATCTGCTTGAGACGCATGCGATCGGCGCGGATGCGCAGCGGGACGTCGGCGGCGGACACCGCGACAATCTCGATGCCCTTGGCATGGGCCCGCGGCCCCAACAGCTCGCACACCCCTTCGACCAGCGAACGGACGTCGGTGTCCTCTTCTTCCAGGTGGAGATTTCCGGATTCGATCTTGGAGAAATCGAGAATGTCGCCGATCAGGGTCAGCAGGGCCTCGCCCGACTGGGTGATGGCTTCGGCATAAGTGCGCTGAGCGGGCGAGAGCCCGGTCTCGAGCAGCAGGCTTGCCATACCCATGACGCCGTTCATCGGCGTGCGGATCTCGTGGCTCATGGTGGCGAGAAATCCGGACTTGGCCCGCGAGGCCGCTTCGGCCTTGTCGCGCGCCTCGGTCAGGGCTTCCTCCAGTGTCTTGCGCTCGGTGATGTCACGTCCGACGCTTTGCACCTCCACGAGCCGGCCGAGGCTGTCGCGGACGGCGAAGTCCTCCCAGGCCAGCCAGCGCCAGCCGTAAGCGGTACAGACGTGCTGGTCGTAGCGTATGCGGGCGTGTCCGGTCTCCTGGCCGGCGAAATTATCAAAGCTCGGTGGGCCGCTGTCGGGATGCAATTCCGGTGTGAAAGGCCGTCCCAAGGCGGTCCTGGAATCCAGCGCGAACAGCTTGAAGAAGGCCTCGTTGCCATAGGTCAGGGTGGAATCCGGCGCCCGGCGGAAAATGGCATCGCCCTGGGCGTCCACCAGGGCCTTGTAGCGGGCTTCGCTCTGGTTGAGCCGGGCGTTCATGGCGCCGGCCGCCGCCAGAGAGGATTCCAGCTGTTCGGCCACGGCCTGCAGCTGCGCCGCCTGCCGGTCGGCGACCACGGCCTGCATCCGCATCACCATGAAGCTGTGCAGGACATACAAAATGACGATGCCGCACAACGCGGCGAAGGTCGCAGGATGGATCAGCTCCAGGCGGCCGTGCAGCACGACGTCGCCGAGCGCGGCCACAAGCAGGGCCAGCGCCGCCAGTCCGAACACGGCACGAAGGACGCGCAAGGCCATCTTCCAATTTCCCCAGGAAATTAAGCCGTAAAGGCTCTTGCCAAAGCCTTAAAGAGCTCTCCCAAAAAGAGAAAATGTCGCTGCCATCGCGCGAAAAACCGCGGAAAACGGGGCGGCCTTCGGTGCCGCTCCGGAAGCTGTCACAAAAGCTTCGCAGAACTGTGATGGACGTTGCACCGAGCCCGGACCAGATGGTTCCCGGGCAGTGAAGGGCGCCCGAACGGCGCCCAGACCGTGTGGGAACTTGTTGGGGAAGGAGGCCGTCCGGTACCGCTCGGGT
>JBJKRM010000340.1:0-4027 GCA_046704685.1 Rhizomicrobium sp. | reverse complement strand
CCGGGGCCGAGCACTTCCGCATCCGGCTGCGCCTTTCGAAGGATTTCTGAGGAGAACGAGATGAAACGCATGGTTTGGTTCGTGGCACTGGCCCTGGCGGCGGGCGTGGCGCACGCAGGCGATAATGTCGCGACGCTGACGCTGCAGGACCACCGTTTCACGCCGGCGGAAATCCACGTGACGGCGAACAAGCCGACGATGCTCACCGTCATCAACAAGGACGGCGCCACCGAGGAGTTCGATTCGAACGCTTTGAAGATCGAAAAGATCGTGGCCGGGCACAGCACGGGAACCATGCGCCTGCGGCCGCTGGCACCCGGACGTTATCCGTTCATGGGAGAGTTCCACGCCGACACGGCGCGCGGCGTGGTGATCGCCCAATGATTGCCAGTCTGCTCATCGTTTTTCGCGAAGTCATCGAGGCCGGTCTGGTAGTCGGGATTGTGCTCGCTGTGAGCACAGGACTGCCGCGGCGGGGGGCTTGGGTTGCGCTCGGAGTCGGCGGTGGCGTTCTCGGCGCGTGCCTGGTGGCCGCTTTTGCCGGAGAAATCGCGAGCCTATTTCAAGGAACCGGCGCCGAACTGTTCAACGCCACGATCTTGTTTGTGGCTGTCGCCATGCTCACATGGCACAACGTCTGGATGGCAAGCCATGGTCGCGAGATGGCGGCCGGTCTTCGCCACGTCGGTGTCCAGGTGAAGGGCGGTGAGCGGGATCTGTCGGCATTGGCCGTTGTGGTCGGCATCGCCGTGCTGCGCGAAGGTTCCGAGGTGGTTCTGTTCCTTTATGGGCTTGCAGGGCAGGGCGGCTCTTCCACCGCAGGTTTGTTGGCCGGTGGCATGCTTGGCCTTGCCGCTGGTGTGGCTCTTTCGGGCGCGATGTATTTCGGACTTTTGGCGATACCAGCCAGCCGGCTGTTTGCAGCCACCTCCGGTCTCATCACGCTTCTGGCTGCCGGAATGGCAGCGCAAGCGATGCTCTTCTTGCAGCAGGCCGGCTATCTCGAATACTTCACGGCGACGGTGTGGAATAGCGCATGGCTATTGCCGCAGGACAGCATCATCGGTCGTCTGCTGCACACGCTGATCGGATACTCCGATGCGCCCAATGGTGCCCAATTGCTGGTTTATGCTGCCACGGTTGTCGTCATCGTCGGGTTGATGCGGTGGCAGCGACCGCCGCCGTCACGTGCCGGGGCATGACAGGCGTTTCCGCTACTTCGGCACTGTTACGCCGGGGGGCGGTGGCGCCTTTCCTGCGAGGATGCGGCGGGCTTTGCGATGGAAGGCTTCCTGGGTGAGATAGCTCTGATCGTTGATCGAGATGTTGAGCGGCATGAAGACGACTTCTCCGTCTTCCGACACGCTCGGCTTGGCATTGGGTCCCGACAAAATGACGATCTGCAGCGTGTTGGGATCGTTGTCTTCCTGGAAGGCCTCGGGGTGGGCGACGTTCATCACCGTGATCAGCTGGGCGCGCTGCATCAGGTGGTTGACGAGCTTGTTCTCGACATCCGACGGGGTTGCCGCCACAGCGCGGCCGCCCAAAGCAAGGGCGGCAAGCGCCAACAGGATCGCTTTGCCCGACATCGACAGCTCCTTGCCAAGCCTGTGCCGCGCTGATGCTATAACAGAAGACGCCGTTCATGTTGAGGGCCGGCCGCGATAGCAGGCGCCTGTTGCCGAAATCGCCGTGAGGATGTGTCATCGCCCGGCCATCCCATTTCTGCCACAGGCAGGCTGGAAGAATTACGGTGGCGCAACGAGCGGGTGCGACGATGCCTCATCACCAATTCCATGGTCCTATCTACTGTGAAACCGGGCACCCCTGGCTCGGCATGGCCGAGCCGGTGAACACCATCACCAACGCGGTGATCCTGATCGCGGCCTATTTCGCCTACCGGTACGTGAAACGCTCCAAGGTGGGGTTCTCGCCCGATCTCGTGTTGTTGCTGTTCCTTCTGGTCTGGGTCGGCATCGGCAGCGCCCTGTGGCACGGCCTGCGCACCCGTTGGGCGCTGCAGCTCGACTGGATCCCGGGCGTCCTGTTTCTGCTGGTGCTGACGGTGATGTGGATCCGGCAGATGTTCCAAAGCCCTTGGCTGGGATGGTTCGCCGGGGTGGCCGGGATGGCACTGATGATTTTCCTGACGTTCTGGGGCGTGGCCCGGTTCGGCCATGATCTGGCGCGGATCACACCGAACCTGCGCTTCGCGCCGATGTTCGCCACCGTGACGGTGTTCGGTCTTGCCATGGTCGCCGGCACCTGGAGCAAATTCGGCCGCGGCCCAGCGCTGCTCGGCATCACCATCCTTCTCTGCGGCATTAGCGCGGCCATCGCCCGTTCGATCGACTTGCTGGTGTGTCCCTACATCCCGACCGGGACACATTTCCTTTGGCACATCGGGCTTGCCACCGCGGCGTGCCTGGGCGTGGTGCTGATGGTGCGGATCAAGAAGGTGCGGAAGGTCGTCAGCTAGCTGTTCCGCCAGTGCATCAGCCACGGCCGCCGCGATCGCCAGCGCTTTTGCCGATCGGGGCAACGCTGGACACGATCAGCTCGCCGCGACACCACCTGGCTGGCAACCGCCAGACCAATGGCTTCGGCTTCTGAGACAACAGCATCTGCATCCGGCATGAGGCCCTATGTCATGCAGGCGCAGTGATCTCAGTTCAGGAAATCCAGTGCATCACGTCACGTGTGACGACCCAATTGCCGTCATGTTTTTCCAGGTAGTAGGTGTTGCTCGATGAGCTTGTCCCGGATTCGAAGTAACCGCCTTCCACCTCGCACGATGTTTCGCTGGAGCATTTCACGGCACTGATGGTGAATATCAAGCCCGTCCTGCCGCTCGTTTTGTCGATCACGATATTCCAGTTGCTGGCGTCGATGGAGCACCCGGAGCGGGCTTTCACCGGTGGTTCGTGCCCTGCAAAGCGAGCCACGAATTCGGGAGAGGGATCACGCTCGTCGCCCGGCGCCGAAGAAAATCCGATGCAGTAATCATGCGCATCGGCCTGTTGGCCGGACGCGTTGTGTTTGAACTGGTAGAGGAACGTGGCTTCTGCGATATCCGGGTCAATTACAAGGGGGGCGGCCGTGGCGGCCCCCAGAGCCAGCGCAAATACGACAACCGCAAACGCGGCGGATTTGGATGTAGTGCCCATGATATGCCCCCCCATCGGCAAGGGGACAATAGCACAAGATCGCCGGCCTCGTTAAACGGTCCGCGGAGAATGTGACAGGGCGCTACACATCCACTTCCTTCACGAACTGCGCGTTCTCCTGGATGAACTGGAAGCGCAATTCTGGCTTCTTGCCCATCAGCCGCTCGACCATGTGCTCGGTCTCTTTCTTGTCGGCTTCGGCGACTTCCACCCGCACCAGCGTGCGGGCGCCGGGCTTCATGGTGGTTTCCTTGAGCTGGGCCGGCATCATTTCGCCCAGGCCCTTGAAGCGCGAAATCTCCACCTTGGCGTTCGCCTTGAAGGCGGTCTTCAACAGCTGTTCGCGGTGCCTGTCGTCGCGGGCATAGACGGTCTTGCCGCCATGGGTGAGGCGGTAGAGCGGCGGCATGGCCAGGAACAGATGGCCGTTTTTGATCAGCTGCGGCATCTCGCGATAGAAGAAAGTGAGCAGCAGCGAGGCGATGTGGGCGCCGTCGACGTCGGCATCGGTCATCACGATGATGCGTTCGTAGCGCAGCGCGTCTTCGTTGTATTTGGCGCCGGCGCCGCAGCCCAGCGCCTGCATCAGGTCGGAGAGCTCCTGGTTCTGCGCCAGCTTGCCCGCGGCCGCGCTCGCCACGTTGAGGATCTTGCCGCGCAAGGGCAGCACTGCCTGGGTCGCCCGATCGCGTGCCTGCTTGGCCGAGCCGCCGGCGCTGTCGCCTTCCACCAGGAATATCTCGGTGTCATCCGCCGCACCACGGGTGCAGTCCGCGAGCTTGCCCGGCAGCCGCAGCTTGCGTGTTGCCGCCTTGCGGGAGACTTCCTTCTCCTGGCGCTTCTTCAGGCGGTCTTCCGCC
>JBJKRM010000339.1:0-6687 GCA_046704685.1 Rhizomicrobium sp. | reverse complement strand
GGAACTGATGGCTCCTCCTGCCGCCGATAAGCAATCCCGAAGGCATCCCCCGGTCCGCCTGCGCGCAAACCCTGCAGCGTGCGGTCGTAGAAGCCGCCGCCATAGCCGAGACGATAGCCGGCTGCATCAAAGGCCAGCAGCGGCACCAGCAGGACGGACGGCGTGAGAACCTCGGCATCGGGCTGCGGTTCGGTGACGCCGAAGGGGTGCACACGCATGACGTCGGACGGCCGCCAGCGATGGAAGCGCAGCGGCTGGCCCCGCCCCACCATCACCGGCAGGCAGACGGCATGGCCGCGACCGGCCAGAGCAAGCAGGAGCAGGCGGGGGTCGGCTTCCTCGCGAAAGGCCCAATAGCCGGACACCTCGGCACCCGGTGCGATGCCCAGCGCATCGATATGGCGTGCGATCCTGCCGGCAAAATCCGGGTCCGCCAGCGTGCGGCGGCGCTGCTCCGCTTGCTTACGCAGGTCCGCTTTGGCGTTCATCCGATGGCCCCAAGCTTCGGCGCAGTCCCGGCGAGCGGCCAGATCCCAGGCGTCCACCAAAATATGACAAACCGTCAGCGGCAAGCGGACAGGACCGCCAACGCCGTTGGATGTCGATCCTCACGGGCCTGCAAGTGCAGGTGGGCGCCATATGTCCGAGGCCACGGCCCCGGTCAGGGACAGCTCCCGGTGAGTACCATTAAGGCCCCTGGGCATCACGGTCCTGACGCGCGAGGCAGTGCCTGTCCAATTCCAATGTAGGAGGCGTGCAGGACGACCGCAATGCGGCAGGGCCCGGCGAGCGGTGGCTCTGTTAACCATACAGTCGGAGGCATCGCATTTGTTTCGTGGCGTTGGCCACATGCCCTAGAAGTTGTAGGTTATGTGACAGGAGCCTTGGGGGCCACTTATTGAAAAAAAGCGCGATGACGGCGCACGGCTGCCGCCTTGCGATAGAGGGTCACGTTTCGTGAAGTGACGGAGCGATGGGGGGAAGACGATGAATCGTGTTGTGCCTGACCGCATAGTTGAGAGCAAGCGTGCGTTGCGCGCCCAAATCATCAATCATTTTCGCCATTGGATAATGCTAGTGGTGAATGCCATCATCGTTGCGGTCTTTATGACCTTAAGCTGGGCCATTGCTGGTGTCCTTGCCAGATTTTTCCATGCCCAGGATTTGCCCGTCGTCGTGCTGGCGATCACCGGCGCCCTCGCCTCAATATTCATCGTGGGCACTGAGGGCATCCGGGCAGAAGCGGCCAGTCTCATATTTCACGCGGAAGACCGTTATCTCAACGAACTCGCCACACCAGACGCCGGGTATTTTACGCATCGCGTCTTTCTGCAGGTGGATCGCAGTCAGGCAAACTTCCTCGGCCAGTTCTTGGATGTACCGGCGAACCGCAAAGAGATCATGCTGGTGCTCAGGCAAGGGCCGAAGAAGGACTGGCGCGGTCGCCGTTCCTACAGCCTTGGAATCATTCAGAAGCAGATCAAACCGCTTTTTGAAGATAAATACGCGTCGATCCGGCCCAAGCTCCAGTGGGTCTGCTTTGTGACGCGAAGGAAGAAGTTCGTCGCCTATATGCCGTTTGAGGTGTTCGCCGTAGATGTCATCCACGGCCACAATCAGGAATATGAAACGCTGCTGAACACCGCGGACCCGACAGAATTCGAAAAGAAGTTGCAGGAGCATAGCGACGACGCGATCTTTCCCTTGGCCAAGCGCAGTACACCGACACACATTCTGAATTTGTTTTCGACAAGCGTGCCGGATGGCTCCAGCCGAAAGAAGGCGATGTTGACGCTGATCGACAAGGACCGTGACGAGGGCATGCTGGTCTCCAGCGACCGCAAGCCGGTAGGTGTTGTCAGCATGAGGACGCTTGCCGAAGGTCTGCTCAAGACCCGCAACGACCCAGATTGGGTGCGGGACTGGCGGGCCGACAAGGACGACTCGCCACCGGATGCCGGAAACGACGAGCGCTTCGATCACGAGGAAGAGGACATTGAGCCTACCCAGAAGATCGAGGGCATCCCATCGGGTCCCGAACTCGAGCTAGTGCCGGCCGCAGAGGCACCAACCGACGCCAGCACCGAACCTCTCTAACCAGCTGTAATCATGCCGCTCTAAGCCTCGCCGCAATGTCCTCGATGCGTTTGACCGCGTTTTCGATCACATCGGCGGCGATGGCTTCCGATTTCTCCACCCGGCCGCTCAGTTCCTCGCGCGAGCCGCGCTCCTCGGCCAAGTCGTGGCGCGCCGTCTCGAGCTGGGTGCGCGCCATGTGCAATTCGTCCGCCAGAAGCAACGCCGCCATCAGGATCAGCCTCTGGTCGCCGACCTGGCCGACCGACCCCAGAAGCTCGCGGATCTTCTGGTCGACCTCATTGCCCAGTTCCTTGAGGTGTTCTTCCTCGCCCTCATCGCAGGCAATCGTGTAGGCCCGGCCGTTCACCATCACATTGACGAGGGGCATCTAAATCCTCCGAATCCAAGCACCTAGCAGATTGCCACCGGTAGACAATGGCCACGCGTGACAAGTTTGGCCCTCACCGGCCCAGCGCCGCACGGATCTCCGCGATCGCCCCATCGAGGCGGCCTTCCACTTCCTCAGTGAGGCCTGAAAGGGAACGCGCTTCCTCTTCCAAATCGGCAACGCGCGCCACAAGCACCTCACGCTCCCCATCGAGGCGGGCGATTTTGGCCTGCGCAGCCGCGGCCGATTCGCGCGCCTGAATGAGCGGCAAAGCGGCGGAATCCAGGTCTTCCAGAGCCTTGGCAAGCCGCTCCGCGGCCAGTTCCAACCTGCTCATGGCACCACCTCTTTCAACTGACGCAAGGCCTTACGCATGGACCTTACACGCGGGGGGATTGAGGTCAACGCGGCGCTCAAGATGTTCTTGTGGGAACACTTGACGCGTTTCCCAAAGGCTCGTTTATGCCAGCATCGATAAGACAATCCATAAAGAACCAGCAAGAACCAGCAGTCACAAAGGTACCCCCCATGAGCAGCACATCCCCCGATTTCCAGAGCCATACGCGCACCCTGGCAAACGCCATCCGCGTCCTGTCGATGGACGGCGTACAGGCCGCCAACTCCGGCCACCCGGGCCTGCCCATGGGCATGGCCGATGTGGCGACGGTGTTGTTTTCGAAATTCCTCAAATTCGACGCCGCCAACCCGGCCTGGCCTGATCGCGACCGCTTCGTACTCTCGAACGGCCACGGCTCGATGCTGCTCTATTCGCTGCTTTATCTGAACGGCTATCCCAAGATCACGCTCGACAACCTCAAGCGCTTCCGCAAGATCGACAGCCCCTGCGCCGGCCATCCCGAATACGGCGCACTACCCGGCATCGAGACCACCACCGGCCCGCTGGGACAGGGCATCGCCAATGCCGTCGGCATGGCGCTGGCCGAGCGCATCCTCAACGCCCGCTTCGGCGACAAGCTGGTCGACCACAAGACCTATGTCTTCGCCGGCGACGGCTGCCTGATGGAAGGCATCAGCCACGAGGCGATCGCCTTTGCCGGGCATCTCAAGCTCAACAAGCTGATCCTGTTGTTCGACGACAACCACATCTCGATCGACGGCGCCACCTCGCTGTCGGATTCCACCGACCAGATCAAGCGCTTCGAAGCGGCCGGCTGGGCGACGCGGCGCGTCGACGGCCACAACGCGCAGGACATCGCCGACGCGCTGACCTGGGCGCAGAACAGCGACAAGCCCGTGATGATCGCCTGCCGCACCATCATCGGCTTCGGCGCGCCCCATAAGGCCGGCACCTCCAAGGCGCATGGCGAGGCGCTGGGGCCGGAGGAAGTCGCCGGCGCGAAGAAGGAACTGAACTGGCCGTCACAGGAAGCGTTCTTCGTTCCGGACGACATCCTCAGCGAATGGCGTCAGATCGGCGCGCGCGGCAAGGCCGCCCACACGGCCTGGCTGGAGCGCAAGAGCAGCGCCGGCGATGCCGCCAAGGCGTTCGACGAACTGCTGGAGGGCAACGTGCCGCCGGCGGTCGAAAAAGCCATCATCGCGGTGAAGAAGAAGGCGAGCGAGGACAAGCCCGCCACAGCGACGCGCAAGGCCTCGGAAATGGCCCTGGAGGCGATCAACACCAATTGGGCGGCCACCATCGGCGGATCGGCCGACCTGACGCCGTCCAACAACACCAAGACCAAGGAGCTGAAGGACATCGCGCCGGGCGACTTCTCCGGCCGCTACATCCATTATGGCATCCGCGAGCACGGCATGGCCGCCGCCATGAACGGCATGGCGCTGCACGGCGGCATCGTGCCTTACGGCGGCACCTTCCTGGTGTTCTCCGACTATTGCCGTCCGTCGATCCGTCTGGCGTCGCTGATGGGCATTCGTGTCGTTTTTGTCATGACTCACGACTCCATCGGCCTGGGCGAAGACGGCCCGACCCACCAGCCGGTGGAACACGTGGCCGCGCTGCGCGCCATACCCGAGCTGCGCGTATTCCGTCCCGGCGACGTGGTGGAGACGGCCGAGTGCTGGCAGATCGCCATCTCGGACAAGAGCCACCCCAGCCTGCTGGCCTTGTCGCGCCAGAACATGCCGACCTTCCGCACCAGCCATACCGATGAAAACTTGTGCGCCAAGGGCGCCTATGTGGCGGCGGACGCCCCAAATGCGAAAGTGACGCTGCTGGCGACCGGATCGGAAGTGGAGCTGGCCTTCAAGGCACGCGACCTGCTCGCCGCCGAGAACATCGCGGCCCGGGTGGTCTCGATGCCCTGCTGGGAACTGTTCGAGCAACAAAGCGAAACATACCGTGATAGTGTTCTCGGCCCCGGCACTGTAAAGGTGGCGGTCGAGGCCGGTGTGCGCCTTGGCTGGGACCGTTATGTCGGCCCCAATGGCGCATTTGTAGGCATGAACAGCTTCGGCGCCAGCGGCCCTTACAAGGACGTTTACAAGCACTTCAGCATAACGGCCGAGCACGTCGCGGAGGCGGCAAAAAGTGCATTGAAAGGCTGATGCGCCGGTACTAAGTGAGCCCCATCAAGTAGAAGGATTCTAGGAGGTAAAATATGGCCATTCGGGTTGCCATTAACGGCTTCGGCCGCATCGGTCGGTTGGTGTTGCGTTCCATCGTGGAAGCGGGACGCCGCGACGTGGAAGTCGTTGCGATCAATGATCTGGGACCTGTCCCCACCAACGCGCACCTGCTGCGCTATGACTCGGTGCATGGTCGGTTCCCGGCATCAGTATCGGTCGACGGCGACACGATGGTGGTGGCCGGTCACAAGATCAAAGTCACAGCGATCAAGGACCCCACCCAGCTGCCGCACAAGGACCTTGGCGTCGACATCGCCATGGAGTGCACGGGCATCTTCTCCGCCCGCGAAAAGGCGGCAATGCATCTGACCGCCGGCGCCAAGCGCGTTCTGGTCTCCGCCCCATCGGAGGGCGCCGACCTCACAGTGGTCTACGGCGTCAACCACGACAAGCTGACCAAGGATCAAATGGTCGTGTCGAACGCCTCCTGCACGACCAACGGCCTAGCCCCGCTTGCCAAGGTGCTGAACGACACCTTCGGCATCGAGAAGGGCATCATGACCACGGTGCACTCCTACACCAACGACCAGCCCAGCCTGGACCAGCTGCACAAGGACCTCTATCGCGCCCGCTCCGCGGCGATGTCGATGATCCCGACCTCGACCGGCGCCGCCAAGGCGGTCGGACTGGTGCTGCCGGAACTTAAGGGCAAGCTGGACGGCATCTCGGTGCGCGTGCCGACCCCGAACGTGTCGCTGGTCGACCTCAAGGTCGTGCTCAAGAAGAACACCTCTAAGGAAGAGATCAACGCCGCGATGAAGGCCGCTTCCGAAGGCGCGCTCAAGGGCATTCTCGACTATGTCGACGAGCCGCTGGTGTCGAAGGACTTCAACCACATCCCGGCCTCGTCGTCCTTCATGGCGCCGCAGACCAAGGTGATCGAAGGCAACATGGCCGCGATCTACTCGTGGTACGACAATGAATGGGGCTTCTCGAACCGCATGGTCGACACCGCCCTGGCGATGAGCAAGTTCATCTGATCATGACGAGGGGCGCTCTCGTGCCGTGGTTTTGAAGTTCGCCAAGGAGCCGATATCGCGTTGACAGCGAACTTCAAAACCAAAACGGCACGAGCATTCAAAAGTGGCCAACGCCCTTTCGAATGCGAAATTCGCAAGCGACCTATATCGAGTTCTGACGAATTTCGCATTCGGGGCATTGGCGGTGCCCCTCGCTCATTCGGGCGCGCACATTCTGCGCGCCTTTTTTTCGAAATCCGCGTGCTTTCAACGGCACGCTCGAACCAAGGACTACTTCCATGGCCACATTCCGCACCATCGACGACCTCGACGTCGCCGGCAAACGCGTGCTGGTCCGCGCCGACCTCAACGTCCCGATGAAGGACGGCGTCGTCACCTCCACCACCCGCATCGAGCGCCAGGCGCCCACCATCAAGGATCTCTGCGCCAAGGGCGCCAAGGTGATCGTCTGCTCGCATTTCGACCGCCCCCAGGGCAAGGTCGATCCCGCCATCAGCCTGAAGCCGGTTGCCCGACCGCTGTCCCAGATCGTCGGCCCCCCGGTCGCCTTCGCCGAGGATTGCGTCGGTCCGGTGGCCGAGGGTGCCGTCGCCAAGCTGAAGGACGGCGAGGTGCTGCTGTTGGAGAACA
>JBJKRM010000338.1:0-3509 GCA_046704685.1 Rhizomicrobium sp. | reverse complement strand
CTCGACGCCGTCGCCAAGGTCGCCCGCAAGGGCCTGCCGCTGGTGGTCTGCGCCAAGGGCATCGAGCGCGGCAGCGGCAAGCTGGTGACCGAGATTCTTGCCGAGGCGGCAGAAGGGTTCGCGCCGGCGATCCTCTCCGGCCCCTCCTTCGCCCGCGACACCGCCCAAGGCCTGCCGACCGCGGTGACGATTGCGGCGCGCTTCGACATCGCCCAGACGCTGCAGCGCAGCCTCAGCCATTCCGCGTTCCGCCCCTATGCCAGCGACGACCTGGTGGGCGTGGCGCTCGGCGGCGCGGCGAAGAATGTCTACGCCATCGCCTGCGGGATCGTGGACGGCATGGGCCTGGGCGAGAGTGCGCGGGCCGCCTTGCTGGCGCGCAGCTTTGCGGAACTGAGCCGGCTCGGCGTGGCGCTGGGCGCCCGCAGCGAGACGCTGATGGGGCTTTCGGGCCTTGGCGATCTGGTGCTCACCGCCACCAGCCCCAGCTCGCGCAATTTCCATTTCGGCCTGGATGTCGGGCGCGGCCGCGCCATCGCCGAATTGCGGGCGCCGGGACAGCCGCTGGCCGAAGGCGTCGAAACCGCACCGGCCCTGGTGATGCGCGCCCGGGCCGAACAGGTCGAGCTGCCCATTGCCGAAACCATGGCGAGCGTGCTGGACGGCACGCTAACGCTGGACCAGTCCATCATGCGGCTGATGAGCCGCTCGTTGAAACCCGAATAACCGACCGATATTTCCAGCAACACATTCGAGAGGGCCTCATCATGCTTTTCGCCGTCACCGCCATCGACAAACCCAACGCGCTGGAGTTGCGCATGTCCGTGCGGCAGGCGCATTTCGACTATCTGGAAAAGACCAAGGCCGTCCACCTGGGCGGGCCGTTCTTCGACGACGCACAAAACATGTGCGGCAGCCTGATGTTCGTCGAAGCCGATGACCTCGCGGCCCTGCAGCAATGGCTGGCCGAAGAACCCTATACCCAAGCGGGACTGTTCCAGAGCGTCGACATCCGGCCGTGGAAGGCGACCTACAACCCGATCGGAGCCAAGCTCTGATGGCCACCTGGCTGTTCAAGACGGAACGCGCCACCTGGTCGTGGGACGAGCAGAAGAAGAAGGGCGGCAAGGGCGAGCCGTGGAGCGGCGTGCGCAATTACCAGGCCGCAGGCAACATGAAGAAGATGGCCAAGGGCGACCTTGGCTTCTTCTATCATTCGGGCGACGAGAAGCGGATCGTCGGCATCGTCGAAGTGATCGGCACCTACCGCCCCGATCCGACGGACGAGACCGGCAAGTTCGGCCTGGTCGACGTCAAGGCGGTGCGCGACCTGCCAAGACCGGTGACGCTCGCCGAGATCAAGGCCAATCCCAAGCTGAAGGACATGGTCCTGGTCAAGAATTCGCGGCTGTCGGTGCAGCCGGTGACCGCCGCCGAATGGCAGGCGGTGTGCGCCATGGGCGGCGAAAAGTAACCTACTGCTGTTGCTGCGGAGCCGGAGCGGTCTGAATAGTGCTCGAATTGTCGACCGCCGTCGCCGCCCCGAATCCACTGGCATCCTGGTCGCTGCCGTCAGCGGAGGTATCCTGCGCCGCCGGCGGATTCTTCGCCGCCAGGGCTTCGTCGGTCTGGTCCGGTGGAATCGTGCGCACCTGGTAGGTGGTCATGCCGTCGCTGCGCGCCACGCTCCACAGCGCGACGCAACCGTCCTGCTTCTCGAAGTTCTTGCACGGCTTCTTCTTGGCATCCTTCTTCTTGAGGTCGGCCAGCAGGGTGAAGGTCTCACCATCCGCCTGCGCCGTGCAGCTCCTGCGGCCATCGACATCGGTCGATTTGGCGGTGTCGCTCGCCAAGGTGGCGGACGGCGAGATCACGCCGTAGTCGCGCGCCAGATTGAGCGACGCCGTGCAGATCTGCTTGCCGCTGGGGCCGAGGAAGCCGCCAAACACCACAACCGCCGCGGCCACCGCCGCGACGAAGACGCCGCCGCCCGCCATCCAGTAGCGGGGGTGAGCCGCAATCACGGACCGTATCCCGTACAGGACGCCCGCAATGCCACCGGGCGCCGGCTCCGGTTGCAGAAACTCGACGCCGCAATAGGGGCATGCCGGGGGGTTGGGCTCCAGCTGGTTGCCGCAGTTCGGGCAGATCATCGTGGATTCGGGCACCGTCGCCTCTCGTTCTATGTCATCGTCGGAATGACGAAATTCGCGTTCTCCCGCACACCGCCTTTCGGCCAGCGCGCCGTGACCGTCTTGACGCGGGTATAGAACCGCACCCCTTCAGGCCCATGTTGGTTCATATCGCCAAAAGCCGAGCGCTTCCAGCCTCCGAAGGTGTGATAGGCCAAAGGCACGGGAATCGGTACATTTATCCCGACCATGCCAACCTTAACCCGGGCGGCGAATTCGCGGGCCGCATCACCATCGCGGGTAAAAATGGCCACACCGTTGCCGTAAGAGTGCGACGACGGCAAGGAAAGCGCCTGTTCGAAGTCGCGGGCGCGGGCAATCTGCAGCACAGGCCCGAAGATTTCATTCTTGTAAGTTTGCATCTCGGGCGTCACCCGGTCGAACAGCGAGCCGCCCAGGAAGAAGCCGTTCTCATAGCCCTGCAGCCGAAAGCCGCGCCCGTCCACCACCAGATCGGCCCCTTCCTTCACCCCATCCTCGATTGAGCCGATCACCTTCCGGCGATGGGCGGCGGTGATCAGGGCGCCGTAATCGGCCGAGGTGTCGGCAGGCGGCCCGATCTTCAGGCCCTCCACCCGCGGCGCCAGACGGGCCACCAGGGCGTCGGCGATCTTGTCGGTGACCGGAACGGCGACCGAGATCGCCATGCAGCGCTCGCCGGCCGAACCGTAGCCGGCACCCATCAGTTCATTCACCACCTGATCGAGATCGGCATCGGGCATGATGATGGCGTGGTTCTTGGCGCCGCCCATCGCCTGCACGCGCTTTCCGTTGGCGGTGCCGCGAGTGTAGACGTATTCGGCGACGGCCGTGGAGCCGACAAAGCTCACCGCCTGGATATCGGGATCATCCAAAATGGCATCGACCGCCTCCTTGTCGCCGTTGACGACGTTGAGCACGCCGGCCGGCGCGCCGGCCTCCAGAAACAGTTCGGCCAGGCGCAGCGGCACCGACGGATCCTTCTCCGACGGCTTCAAAATGAAGGTGTTGCCGCAGGCGATGGCGACGGCGAACATCCACATCGGGATCATGGCCGGAAAGTTGAACGGCGTAATGCCGGCGACCACGCCCAAAGGCTGGCGCATGGAATAGATGTCGATGCCGGGCCCGGCGCCTTCGGTGTACTCGCCCTTCTGCAGATGCGGGATGCCGCAGGCGAACTCGATCACGTCGATCCCGCGCAACACGTCGCCGCGCGAATCCCCCAGGGTCGTCCGATGTTCGGAAGACAGCAGCGCGGCGAGCGCTTCCATGTCCTTCTCGACCAGGGTCTTGAAATTGAACAGCACGCGGGCGCGCCGCCGCGGGCTACGATTT
>JBJKRM010000337.1:0-3378 GCA_046704685.1 Rhizomicrobium sp. | reverse complement strand
TCTGGTAGCGGTCCGGATCGGTGCTGGTGGCGAACATCTCTCGCAGGCGTAAGAATGGCACGAGCTGGTCGCGTAGGGTGAGGAAGCAGCGACCCTGCGAACGCAGGTCCTGCTCCGTGGATAGCTCGACGCATTCTTCGACGGACGCGAGCGGAATGACGTAGCGGCCCGTACCTACGCGAACTAGAAGCCCGTCGATGATGGCAAGCGTCAGGGGGATTCGCAGGACGACTTGCGACCCCGTTCCGCGGTTGGTGTTGATGTCGATGGTGCCGCGTAATGCCTCAATTGTGCGCTTGACGACATCCATGCCGACACCGCGTCCAGAAAGATTCGTAACTTCCTCGGCCGTAGAGAAGCCCGGTTGGAAGAGGAGTTGTAGTGCTTCCTGATCTGTGAGCGTGGCGCCGGATTGGATTAGTCCATTTTTTTCGGCCTTGGCTCGCACACGATCCGCGTCGATGCCACGGCCATCGTCGCCTACTGTGACGATAACCTCGGTGCCGGCTTGGCGCGCGGAAAGGGTGATATTGCCCCCTACGGGTTTTCCGGCCGCTGTACGTTCATCGCGGCTTTCCAGTCCATGATCGGCGGCGTTGCGGATGAGGTGGACGAGCGGATCAGCCAAACGCTCGATGATCGTTTTGTCGAGTTCCGTTGTCTCGCCAGATGTGTGGAATTCGATGATCTTGCCGGTATCTCGCGCCAGGTCATGGATCAGCCGGCGAAAGCGCCCGAATAGCTGCGAGATGGGTACCATGCGAACCGACATCATGGAATCACGCAGCTCTGAAGCAAGCCGTTCGATTTCCTCGGCCACAGAACGCAAATTTACATCGGTGCTGGAAGCGGTAACTTGCTTGAGGCGAGACTGGGTGATCACCAGCTCGCCCACGCGGTTCATCAATTCGTCGAGCCGCTCGGCGGGAACGCGCAGGGCGCCGCCGGGTAGGTCCGTTTTGCCGTTCGGACGGTGACCGTCATTGGCGGGCCGGGCCGGAGCAGCCTCACTCTGTTCCGGAAGTGCGGTTTGGCTCACCAGTCCAGGATCAACCGGTTCGATTGACAGGGTTGCGTCGTCACTGACGAAGATAAATACGTCCTCAATGGCGGAGCGGGGGTGACTCGTCTTGAGTGTCACTTCCCAGCCGAGGTGGCAATCTGCCGGATTAAGATCCCGAAGTGTCGGAATACCGTCTGTAAGTGGTACTACCTCGCAGGATCCAAGCGCCCGAAGCTCATCGAGCAGCGCCAACGGTCGTGTCCCGTTGACCAAGGCGTCGCGCGCAAGTCGGAAGTTGATGTGCCAGGTTTTTTCCGGCTCGGCATCGCCGGTATCTTGCTGCTTCTCACTAGTAGCCGTGTTCGCTGCCTTCTGGAGGTCGTTCAATAACATATCGCCGGTGTTGGCGAGCGCTTCACGACCTTCGGCCAATGCCTGCATGTGGTCCTGAGCTGCCAGAACGGCCGCGATAAGCTGTGGTGTTGCCTTGGCATGTCCCTTGCGCACTCGGTCGAACGCTGTTTCGCATTGATGGGTGAAGGCAGCCAGCGCATCAAAGCCAAACATGGCACCCGAGCCCTTTAGGGTATGCAGGGCACGGAAAACCTTCGCCACCAGATCACTGTCGTCGGGGTGATGTTCGAGATCGAGCAGCCCTTGTTCGATCTGCTCTAGAAGCTCCTGCGCTTCGATCCGGAATACCAGTGCGGGATCTGTCTTCGTCATTTTGCCAGGACCTTGGTCACGACACGGCCGAGCTGGTCGGAGTCGAACGGCTTTGTCAGCCATCCAGTCGCCCCGGCAGCTTTAGCCTGTTGCTTGATGGCGGCATCAGATTCGGTTGTTAGGAACAGGATCGGTACACCTGCGTAATCGGGTTTGGCGCGTAATTGCTTGATCATGGTGAGACCGTCCATTTGCGGCATGTTGAGATCGGTGATGACAAGCTGGAATTTGGCGCTTGCGGCTTTCACCAGCCCTTCGGTGCCGTCTGCGGCTTCGCTCACCTCATGGCCTTGGCCGGTGAGTGCGATCTTTACCGTCTGGCGGATGCTTGCAGAGTCGTCGACGACCAGGATCGTGCTCATGGCGCGGTCAATTCCCCTTCCAAAATGAGGCGCTCTCGGCAGTTCCGAGGAAGCCGCCACGCTGCAGCACATCATGTAGCGCCGCGGATGGAGCTTGGCTCAGTGCGAGGAGCTTGCCGTCGGTGGCTGCTGTTTGGCGAGCTACCTCGATCAGTTGAACGAGCGTCAGATCAGCTTCGCTCACAGCGGTGAAATCAATCAGTACCTCTGCGCTCTTTGCGTAGGCTGAGATCAACTTCTGATGGACTTCGGCGATCGTGCGGATTGTTAATTCACCGCGCAATCGTAGCTTGCAAGGCGACTTTTTGCTGGCAGCCACGTACGTAGATTCCCCTATGAAGAATTGGTCTAACCCATTCTCACATCGACGATTTATCACTGGTTCGCTTAAGTCGCGGTAAAGCTCATGAGGCGTGATGACTACAACGTGCAGTTTTTTTGCGGGGTCCGTGTTAATACGTATATGAGGAAGGACCGCTGGTCGCGCCCGACGTCTGGGTTGTGTGCCGTGCGGTTGTGAGAAGTGCGTGTCGGGCTATAAGTTGCGTGCCGTCTTTGCAAAACAACAATGCCGACATCACGGAGCCGAAGCTTTCAGGTATAAATTTGTGTTACATACATAAAACCTTCGCTCCTTTACTGTGGCCAAGGAAGCGGCATCAGGGATGTAGCCAACAGCCTCAGTAGACTTTTGGGTGTTGAATTTCCTGGCGGAGATCATGTCGGGGTGGGTGCCCGTTATTCGGTGTGCAACGTTGTAATTTGTTCGTTGCTGCCGCCCTGCGGGGCAATTTATTTCCCTATAGATTCATTCAAATCGCCTTTTTTGTTTTGGTTTGGCCGTGGGGGCGGCAGGTGGTCGAGCGCGCGACCTTTCCGAAAGAGAGTGCGACGCGCCGCTGATGTGGTTTTCTTGTGCAGAAGCCGCTGTCCCGAACGATGCCGGTTTTCCGTTGGCTTCTGCACGGTCTGCTGTCGCTGGTGCGACATGTCAAAGTAGGATTTGTTGCCGCTCTCCGCTTCGAGGGTCGAATTCAGAATCATATGTGTCGTCGAATGTCGTTGTGAAAACTCACTCCGGCGAGAGATCCGACGAGAGCCACCGATGTGCCGCCGGTAGATGTGTGTCCCGAACGCATCATTCGGCTAACGGAACGTCGTTAGAGTCTGTCCGGAAACATCAGGCGGGGTTGCATAACCTTCGCAGCATGAAGCGGATGGATGCGAGGCGCAGGAAGGCGAGCGCTTTGCGATTGATGCATTCCCAATCCTTGGTAAGCCTGCGGC
>JBJKRM010000336.1:0-8498 GCA_046704685.1 Rhizomicrobium sp. | reverse complement strand
CAGCCGTGATAATCGCCCATCTGATAATAGGCCTGGGCGATCACCACCATGTATTTGTCCGTCAGCACGTTGTACTTGCGCAGCAGGCTCTCATCTCGGATCACATCGCGATACCGGCGGGCCCGATAGTCGGCGTTGAACTTCGCCTCGGCACCCACTTTCGTATCGGTGCCAACGGCGCCGCCCGACGCAGCCGCCAAGTATTGCTTCATCTGATTGATGATCTTCGACTCTTCGGCGGAAAGCCCGTGAACGCTTTCGGCTTGGCGCACCTTGCCCATGGCTGCCTGAAAGTTGCCCTGCTTTGCCAAGGCCTGAGCTTCCTGCAGCGGCTTGCCGACGACGGCGCGCACGGCAGCATTGGCAGGCATGCTCGCGACCGCCAGAGCGGCCGTTCCAAGAACAAACGCCGTCGCGGCGGCGCGTAGAATCTTCGCGATCATTTAGAGACCTCTATCTTCGCCTAGGTACTCAGGCGCCCCCGGGGATCCCCAAGGAGCCCAGTCCGCTCCCTCACTCACTCTCTACTGCATATACTGGTCCAAGCCAGTAAAGCCAATCTTCTTGACGCCAATGCGCTGGGCATCCGCCAACACCTTGGCGACAATGTCATATCTCGCCAGTTTGTTCGGATTAAGGTGGATTTCCGGTTGTGGATCGGCCACCGCCGCGTCAGCCAAATAGGACCGCAGGGTTGGCCGGTCCACGGCCGAGCCGTTCCACAAAATCGTCCCATCAAAGTCGATCCCAAGGTTAACAACGATGGGTTTGAGAATACTGCCCTTGCCCTGAGGCATGTCGAGCTTCACAGCATGGGTCTGTATCGGCAACGTAATGATAAGGAGTGTCAAAAGCACCAACATGACATCGATCAACGGTGTCATGTTGATCTCCATCATGGGGTCGCCCTCGCCCCGCTTGATCTCCATCGCCATGGCAATCCCCCTTCACCCGTGACAAGGGCACACTAGGTGAGGACTGCGGCGCTCGAGTGGCGCCTCCCAGTTAGCCGTCGGGCGCACGGGCAAGAAGCCCGCGCGCCCTTACGACCATTCCCCTCAGATCACTGCATGTACTGGTCGAGACCAGTGAAGCCGATCTTCTTCACACCGAGGCGCTGGGCATCCGACAACACCTTGGCGACGGTGTCGTATTTCGCCAGCTTGTTCGGGTTGAGGTGGATTTCAGGCTGCGGATCCTGCTGGGCCGCATCGACCAAGTAGGAATCCAATGTCGCCCGATCCACCGGCGAACCGTTCCACAGGATGGTGCCGTCGAAATCCACACCCAGATTGACCACAATAGGCTTGAACAGCTGCTTGTGGGGGTGGGGTGTCGGCATATCCAGCTTCACAGCATGGGTCTGAATGGGCAGGGTGATGATGAGCAGGGTGAGGAGCACGAGCATGACGTCGATCAACGGCGTCATGTTGATTTCCATCATCGGCTCGCCTTCGCCTTGCTTAACTGTCATTCCGGCCATGGCAAAACTACCTTCTCAATTCGCTACGCGAGCTTTTTAGTCTTGTGTATTACGTGGTTCGGTGATGAAGCCGACCTTCGGCACGCCAGCTTGTTGAGCCGCAAGAATGGCCCGTCCCACAGCTTCGAACCGCACATCCTTGTCGGCGCGGATATGCACCTCCGGGAGCGGCGTGCCGGCCTTGGCAGCGCGGAGCAGCGCCGTCAGAAAGCGGCTATGAAGCTGGGCATAAGTGACCGGCATGTTGTTGTAGTACACGTTTTCATCCTTCGTCACCGCCACCACGATGTTCTCGGGCTTGGTCACTGTCGGGATGTTACGTGCATTAGGCAGGTTGACCGGCACGACCCTCACGATCACCGGAATGGTGACGAGGAAGATGATGAGCATCACCAGCATGATGTCCACGAGAGGGACGACGTTGATGGTAGCGTTCAGTTCGTCTTCGTCGCCGTGATCGCCGGCACTCTGTACAAATACAGCCATTGATATTCTCCGCAAATGGAGGCCGGCCGAGCCGGCCTCTTCTTTGCCCGTGTAGATTACTTGCTGCCCTTCGAGATCAGGTAGGTCTGAAGGTCACCGGCGAAGCCGCGGAACTTCTCCGTCAGCACCTTGTTGCGGCGAACCAGGAAGTTGTACAGCAGCACCGCCGGAACGGCAGCGAACAGACCGAGAGCGGTCATGATCAGAGCTTCACCGACCGGGCCCGCGACCTTGCCGATCGAAGCCTGACCGGCAACGCCGATCGCGATCAGGGCCTGCAGGATGCCCCAGACCGTACCGAACAGACCGACGAACGGAGCAACCGAACCCACAGAAGCCAGCCACGTGATGCCGCCCTGCAGCTTGCCCTGGGCGTCTTCCAGCTGACGGGCCAAGCTCATGCCGATCCAGTCGTTGAGGCCAACCAGGGTGGTACCGCCCTGCGAGGCCCGCACGCCGGCTTCGGCGATGGCGCGGAAGATCGAGTTCTTCGGCAGCTTTTCGATGCCCTCATTGAGGCTCGCCGAGGTCCAGAAGCGGCGTTCAACCGAGCGCGCCTGGCCAAAAATGCGGTTCTGCTCGAAGAACTTAACAAAGAAGATGTACCACGTGCCGATCGACATGACCGCCAGAACGGCGAGCACTGAGAGCGAAACCGGGTTCTTCTTGTGAATGATGTCCATCAGGCCGTAGGGGTTTTCCGTGCTGGCAGCAGCAGGGGCCTTGGCCTTGATCACCTGCGGACCGGGAGCCGGCGCGGCGGGAGCAGCGGCGGCAGGAGCGGTGGCGGCGGGGGCCGAGTTATCGGGGGCGGTGGCCTGCGCCTGGGCAGTGCCTGCGGCCAGACCAAGTGTGAGGACGAAAGCGGCTGCGATCGTCAGGTGTTTCGAGATCATTGCTGTACTACTCCGTAGCTTGTCGAATTAAACGCTTTTGCTTGCCTTGTTCTCTAATTGCAGTAGCGGGACAAATCCGCTGCTATCTCAATAGCCGCCTGACAGCCGCCATTGCACGGCGGCCCTCCACGGCACGGCAACGGGCCTGCCCGCTTGCACCGCCGGCTTGTAGTGCCAACGCTCGGCGCAAGTGACGGCGGCGTTGTCCAAACGCTCGGACCCGCTCGACTTGGTCACATGCACGTTTTCGACGCGGCCTTCAGCCGTGATCGTGAAGCCGAGGACAGTGGTTCCCTGCTCACCCAGACGCTTCGAGATCGCAGGATAGTAGTCGTTGCCACAGACGTGCGGCCGACCAACAGACGCCGGCGTCGAGATCGGCGGCGGTGTCCTCTGCTTGCTCTGGGTGGTGATAGCGTCGGTCGGCGCCGGCGCATTCGTCTCGATGACGATGTCCGGCGGCGGCACGAAGGGTGGCGGCGGCGCCTTCATCTCAGGCGGCGGCGGCGGCGGCTCCTTCTTTTCGATCTTGTCTTTGACGACGTCGACGTGGATCACGTCAGGGAGCTTCTCCACCAGCGTGTTAGCCAAGCCGGTGGACAACGCCCACCCGAAGACGATGACGAGAACAGTGGAAGCGCCTAGCGCGACCATCCTCGCCGGACTCAAGGTGGCCTGTTGGGCCTTGATAGAGTGTAGTGGCTGTTCCATGGGTGTTTACCGGTACCTTGTATAAACTTGGACCCGACGCTCAACGCGCCGGGCCACGCTGCTCCTGCAGACCAAGCTCACGCGTCCCCCACCGGGCGCCCGCCCCGAGCGCGTCGTCGGTTACATAATCGTAAACATCGTTCGAGACCTGGTCCAGTGGGTCCATTGACAAATGCGGGTTCTCGCAAAGTTTGGTTAACATGCTCTTGTTGTTCCAAGACATTCTCGGCGCGGGCTGCTCTCATAGCACGGGCGGATAAAACGCAAGAGAAAATGTCCTTTTCCGGGCAGGCCTGTTGTGGCGGATTCGCGCATAGGTGCGTCTTTCTGCTATGCGGCAGATGAAGAGAGCGTTGCAGGGACTGGACTTTCTCCGTCCAAACCACCGCCCCACCCGCAATTTCTGCCGCGCTGCAATATAAAAATTCCCGTGCCTATGACTAACCGCTGGTTCAACTTGCACCTGAGAAACAGGGGTATGCATGCGCTATCTGCACACCATGATCCGGGTCGCCGATCTTGATTCGACCCTGGACTTCTATTGCACCAAACTCGGCCTCCAAGAGGTCTCCCGGACAGAGAATGCGCAGGGCCGCTTCACGCTGGTCTTCCTGGCAGCGCCTGACGATGCCTCGCGCGCCGCGACCGGGCATGCGCCTCTTGTAGAGATTACGTACAATTGGGACAAGGAGAATTATTCCGGAGGCCGAAATTTCGGGCATCTCGCCTATGCGGTGGACAATATCTACGAGACCTGCGCGCGGCTGATGAAGGCAGGGATTACGATAAATCGTCCGCCCCGTGACGGGAGAATGGCCTTCATCCGCTCTCCAGACGGCATTTCCGTAGAACTCCTCCAGGACGGCGGATCACTGGCACCGCAGGAGCCCTGGGCATCGATGCCGAACACCGGCAGCTGGTAGTATGTATACGGAGCAAACCGATTTCCAGCAAGGACACCCATGAATTTCCTTTCCGACAACGCCTATGGCGCTTGGCCAGAAATCATTGCGGCGCTGGGCCGGGCAGCGGAGGGGGCAACCCCGTCCTACGGCGATGATCCGCTCACGGCCAAAGTGCGGGACCGTCTTTGCGGCATTTTCGAGAAAGATGTTTATGCCTATCCGGTGATCTCGGGCACCGCGGCGAACGCCCTGGCCCTGGCCACGCTGTGCCCGCCGCACGGCGCGGTGTTCTGTCACGCCGAGAGCCACATCGCGGCCGACGAATGCGGCGCCCCGGAATTCTTCACCCACGGCGCCAAGCTCGTCCTGATCGACGGCGACGGCGCCAAGGTCACACCCATGGCGCTCGAACATGCGCTGAAGCATTTCATCAAGGGGTTCGTGCATCACGTTCAGCCAGCTGTGCTCTCGTTGACCCAATCAACTGAGCTCGGCACGCTCTATACGCCCGCCGAAATCGCCGCACTGTCGGAGACGGCCCATGCCCACGGCATGAAGGTTCATATGGACGGCGCGCGATTCGCCAACGCTCTGGCTCATCTCGATGCCAGCCCGGCCGAGGTCACATGGCGGTCCGGAGTGGACGTCTTGAGCTTCGGCGCCACCAAGAACGGCGCCTTGGGGGCTGAAGCCGTGCTGTTCTTCGATCGCGCGAATGTGATCGCTTTCGAGTACCGCCGGAAGAAGGCCGGCCATCTCATCTCCAAGATGCGCTTTGTCTCGGCCCAGCTCGACGCCTACCTCGACGGTGACGCCTGGCTGCGCCGGGCCGCCGAAGCAAATGCCCTGGCACGGCGGCTCGAGGAGGGCCTGTCCCGGATGAAAGCGGCCAGGATCGTTCATCCCGTTGAGGCCAATGCGATATTCGTCTCCCTGCCCGATGCGGCGGTGAAACGGCTGCGGGCCGGCGGTGCCCAGTTCTATGACTGGGGTCCGCCAGAAGGCGGACGCACGCTGATCCGGCTGGTGACCTCGTTCGCAACCCCGCCGGAGGACGTGGAACGGTTCGTGGCGTTGGCGAATAGCGAATAAAGAAAAGAGCTTGGCGGGATCGGCCGCCAAGCCCTTTTCCGTTGGTCCCTACTCGTCTTTCTAAATCCGGCCCACCAGATTGATCGTGCCGACCTGCTGCAGAGCGGCGTTGGAGCCCTTCACCAGATCGAAGTTGAGCCCGACGCTCCAGGCATCCGTGGTCGTCGCGATCGTGCCACCAAGGACGAAATTGCCCTTGGAAGGATCGGGGCCCGTCAGAGTGAATGCGGTGCCGGGTCCGGCGTTCACGCTCGAAGTGTCGGCGTAAGCGAAGGCGACCTTCAGTTTGGCCGGGTCCGTCAGGAAATCGTAGCGATAACCGGCGCGCAGTTCGGGCTGCAGGAAGAAGTCCCACAACTCAAGATCGTAGCGAATATCCATCCCAAGGAAGGCACGCAGCGACTTGGCGTAGGACGAGCCGACCTTGAGATCGAAACCGTCGCCGACCGTGGTGTTGCCCGGGTTGTACTCGGTGTAGCCGTTTTCGCGCAGATAGAGGCCGTCGAGGCTGAACTGCGGCATCAGTGTCGCCGCGCCGTAGGAGAACATCGCGCCGGTCGAGAAGCCACCCGAGATCAGAGCGCCGGTGTGCTTGTTCTGGGCGACACGAACATAGGTGGAGGTGGTGGTGATCGGCAGCGACTGGTACCGCTTGCCGTCGATATTGCCGTAGCCCACGTCGAGCTTGCTGTCGAAGAACAGACCGGTGCCGCGCCAGACCGAATAGAGACTGAGCAGATACCACTGCTGGTTCTCGTGCGAATTGCGTGACAGTTCGTTGACATCACCCGCATAGAAGGTGAGCGCACCGCCGTACCAGCCATATTTCGGGCTGCCGCCGTCCAGACCGATCGCGAAGCCGAAGCCGTGATCCTTGAAGCCAGGCTTGGTCTTGAAGCCGGTGTTGGGATCGATCGCCCCCTGGCCGGGATCCTTGATCATTTGGACGAATTCCTGGCCCCACAGGGTCATCTCGCCGGACGTCTTGGCGTACATGCGCAACGCCCGCTGGCGGGCGGCGACCGGGCCGGT
Organism: Rhizomicrobium sp.; assembly: GCA_046704685.1. Lineage (GTDB taxonomy): Bacteria > Pseudomonadota > Alphaproteobacteria > Micropepsales > Micropepsaceae > Rhizomicrobium. The sequence goes on along the minus strand of JBJKRM010000336.1, from coordinate 1,893 downwards.
GGCCTGGTCGGTGATCGAGATGGCGATGGCGCGGGTGCCGCCGGTCAGGTTCGGCGCCATATTGTTGTAGGCCTTCTGGGCTTCCGCGGTGTTGTGGATGCCATTGATGAAGGCCGCGCCCAGTTCGTTGTCGGCAGCCAAGGCGATATTGGCCTGGTCGAATAGGGTGGTCGTGCCGCTGGTGGTGGCGAGCGGAGCCGCTTGCAAGGCGATGCTGTCGGTCGTCAGGCCGATCTCAGACGCCGTCTTGGGCGCCACGGTGAGGACCAGGGCGTCCTTGCTTGGCGACAGCCCGCTCGGCCGCGTGCATCCGGCCGTACCGGTCACACACAGCGACGCCTCAGAAAGCAGGAAGGGCCTGGTGTTTGGATTGTTGAAGGTCTCGAGCGCAGCCGGATCGATGGTCAGCTGTCCCGAATTGGCCGTCATCAGGATGAACTGGTTCTCATTCTGCGGCAGATAGCTCGCATAAGTGACGCCGAGATTGGCTCCGGTCGCGAAATCGATCGACGCCGCCTGGACCACGCCTGTGCTGGACAGCGAACGATTGACGCCCAAATTGACGGTGCCGCCGGTGTCCACGTTGAAGGTCGTGGCATTCATGGTGCATGCCTGCGGCAGCGTGGCGCAGTTGAAGCCCATCGGCTTCAGAGCGTCCGAATTGTTGAGCAGCGTCAGCGTGCCGCCGGACTCCACATGGACGGCGAGACCACCGCCCTGGGTGGTTTCCTCGGTGATGACTGCGCCCTGCAGGGTCGAGTGGTTGCCGATGATCAGCTGATCACCGCTATAGGTGCGCGTCTTCGACTGGCCAAAGATCACGTTGCCGACCACCGAGGCGCTGTTACTGCCATTGCCCAACAGGTCGAGCACCTGATTGTCGCCCGTGCCGAAAACGATGTTGCCGTTGATGACCGCCGCACGGCTGCCACTCGAGTGGTTGATGATGGACACACCGTCACCCGAAGGCGTGGTGTCGTTGCCGCCGCTGAGGTCGATCGCCGTGGCGAGCTGGAGGTTGTTGTCGAGCGCCGACATGCTGCTGGTTGACGACGCCTGATAACCGGCCGCTGCCGAAATAGTGCCTGCATTGTAGATGCTGGTCACCGTTCCCGACTGATCATAAATCGCGCGGGCGAAAACCGGATTGCTGGAACCGATGGTCCCGCTAAGAGATGCATCTGTGGTCGTAACACTGGCGAGAATGCTGCCGGTATTGATGATCGAAGGCACACTGGCCTGAGAAGCGATCACGATCGCCTGGGCGATACCGCCACGCGAACCGGATACCGAAGCGGAGATCGTGCCGCCGACGCTGGTGCTGCCGGAGTTGACGAACGCGGCCTGGTCGCCCGGTGTGCTTGCCGTGGGCACAAGCTTGGCGCTGCTGTTCTCCCCGAGCTGGACGTAGTTGCCGATGACAATGCCCAGCGCGCCGATGCTCGTGGTGCTCTGACTCGTGCCATTGGTCAGAACCGAGCTCGACATCTGACCGGAATTGTAGAAACCGCCCGTCAACACCGTCGGCAGAGCCGCCGAGGTGCCTGACAGCGACATGATCGTCGTGGACTTGTTGTAGTTCGTATAGCTCGCTTGCACCGAGCCGCGGTTGTAGAAGCTGAAGCCTGGGTCGGCCGCATCCGGCGTGTAGACGCCGACGGTCAGTGCGGAGGTGGCGCCAGAGACCGGTGCGATAAGAATGGCCGCCTCGCCACTTGTGCTGGCGCCCTGCATGCTGACCGATCCCGTGGCCGTCGTGGTGCTGGCCGTACTCGGTCCCAGGATCGCAATGCCACCATCAACGTTCGAGCTGACATAGAGGCTCGGTCCGGCTTCGGGATTCGTGGTGGTGTTGACCGTCTGGGTGTAGCTGGTGACCGGCTTGGTCACCAC
>JBJKRM010000335.1:0-6811 GCA_046704685.1 Rhizomicrobium sp. | reverse complement strand
GCCTTGGAAGGCCGCAGGGCAATGGCGCGCGGCAAGGGGCTGGAGCAATCATGAGCGATCTGGCTTTCGTCACAGGCGCTTCAGGCTTCGTCGGCTCGGCGGTGGCGCGCCGGATGGCGGAGAAGGGCTGCAATTTGCGGCTCCTGATGCGCCCGACGTCGAAGCCGGACAATGTGCAAGGCTTGGATGCCGAGATTGTCACCGCCGACATGCATGACGGCGCGGCATTGGCCAAGGCCATGAAGGGGGCCCGCTGGCTGTTCCACGTCGCGGCCGATTACCGGCTGTGGGCCAGGGATCCCAGCGAGATCGTGCGCAACAATCTCGAAGGCACGCGGACGGTGATGCAGGCGGCCTTGTCGTCGGGCATCGAGCGTGTCGTCTACACTTCGAGCGTCGCCACGCTGAAGCCGCATGATGATGGCACACCGGTCGATGAAACCTCTCGCCACACCGTCGATACCGCCATCGGCGCCTACAAGTGCTCCAAGCTGGTGGCGGAACGCCTGGTCGAACGCTTAATCAAGGATGAGGGGTTGCCCGCCGTCATCGTCAACCCCTCAACGCCGATCGGCCCGCGCGACATCAAGCCGACGCCGACAGGACGCATCATTGTCGAAGCGGCGGAGGGGCGTATTCCGGCCTTCGTCGACACCGGGCTCAATCTCGTTCATGTCGACGACGTCGCCGAAGGACATCTCTTGGCGCTCGACAAGGGGCGCATTGGGGAGAGCTACATTCTTGGTGGGCAGGACGTTGCTTTCCGCGAGATGGTGGCGGTCATTGCCGAGCTTGCCGGCCGCAAGCCACCAACCATCGGCCTGCCGCGCCTGCCGCTGTTTCCCATCGCCTATATCGCCGCGGCAATCGCACGCATCACGGGCAAGGAACCGTTCATCACCGCCGATGCGCTGAAAATGGCCAAGTACCACATGTTTTTTTCTTCCGCGAAGGCTGAGCGCGAACTTGGCTACCAGGCACGCCCCTATCGTGAGGCGCTGAAGGATGCGCTCGCCTGGTTCCGCAAGGCCGGGTACGTGCGATGATTGCGGCGCTGCTTGTCTTCGTGTCTTTGGCCGTCTGGCTGGTGCTGCTGTTCGGGCGCGGCGGGTTCTGGCGCCTGCGCGAGCGTGACGACGCTCCGGTGGCGGAGCCGACACGTTGGCCTTCGGTGACGGCCGTGGTTCCCGCCCGCAACGAAGCCGATGTGATCGCCACCGCGATCGCCAGCCTGTTGCGGCAGGACTATCCGGGGCCGTTCCGCGTCATCCTTGTGGATGACCAGAGCGATGACGGTACCTCCGCGGCCGCCTGTGTGGTGGGCGATCAGCGGCTAGAGGTTGTGACGGGCGCGCCGCATCCGGAGGGGTGGACCGGCAAGCTGTTTGCTGTCTCGCAAGGCGTAGCCAAGGCTGGCCGGGAGCCCGAATACCTGCTGCTTACCGATGCCGACATCGCGCATACACCGGACAATCTGCGTAAGCTGGTGGCGCGCGCCGAGGCGGGCCATTACGGGCTGACATCCCTGATGGCGCGTCTCAACTGCGAGAGCTTTGCCGAACGCTTTCTTATTCCGGCCTTCGTGTTTTTCTTCGACATGCTGTATCCCTTCGGCTGGGTGAACGATCCGAAGAAACGGGTGGCGGCGGCGGCCGGCGGCTGCATGCTGGTGCGCCGCGAGGCGCTGGAACGGGCCGGTGGCATCGAATCCATCCGTGGAGAGATCATCGATGACTGCGCCTTGGGCCGCCGACTGAAGGATCAGGGCCCGATTTGGCTCGGTCTTACTAATCGCGCCATCAGCCTCAGGCCTTATCCGCGCGTCTCCGATATCCGTGCCATGGTGGCGCGTTCGGCCTATGCCCAGCTCGGTTATTTGCCGATCATGCTGGCGGGTACGGTGCTCGGTATGGCGCTGCTTTATGTTCTGCCCATCGCCGGGATCGTCGTGGGCGGCGTGAGTGCCATTCTCGGCTCACTCACCTGGGTGGCCATGACCATCGCCTTCCAGCCGATGCTGCGGTTTTATCAGCGCTCGCCGTTCTGGGGCTTGGCATTGCCCGTCATCGGCGTGTTTTATGCTGCGTTCACCGTTGATTCCGCCGTGCAGCACTGGCGCGGGCGCGGTGGCATGTGGAAAGGACGGGCGCAGGCCATGCAATCGACATGAGCGACGCAACGGCACTGACATCTGGCAAAGGCCATCACGACGAGAATTTTCCCGTCGCCTCCTATCTCATTGCGCCGCGCCATCGGCCCGCGATCCTGGCCTTCTACAATTTCGTTCGCACTGCGGACGATGTCGCTGACAATGCCGCCGCCCCACAGGACGAGAAGCTGCGGCTGCTTGAGGATATGCGTCTCACCCTGATGGGCGCCTCGGATGCCTCGCCTGAAGGCGTGGCTCTGCGGCTGGTGCTGCAGCAGCGCGGTCTTACCACCGATCATGCCGCTGATCTTTTGGAGGCCTTCCGGCGAGACGTGGTCAAGCTGCGTTACGCCGACTGGGGCGAGCTGATGGACTATTGCCGCTATTCGGCGATGCCGGTCGGTCGCTATGTCCTGGATGTTCACGGCGAGTTGCGGGACACTTGGCCGCTCAACGATGCCCTCTGCGCCGCCCTCCAGGTGATCAATCATCTGCAGGATTGCGGCAAGGACTACCGCGATCTCAACCGCGTCTATCTGCCGCTCGATACGCTGGACAAGCATGGCACCACGCCGGAAGCCCTGGGGTCTGGGGCGGCCTCACCGGCCATGCGGGCCGCCATCGCAGAACTCGCCGGCCGCAACGCCGAGTTGCTACGGGCCTCGGCCGCTTTCGCCGGTGCGGTCAAAGATCTGCGTCTCGGCATGGAAGTGGCCGTGATCCAGCGTTTTGCCGAGGACCTCAACATCTGGCTGCAGATCCGCGATCCGCTGGCGGAGCGCGTGCATCACAAGAAACCGGAACAGGGGGTGTTAGCCGCCACGGCGATCACCCGCTTCCTTGTTGGCCGGCTTGGCCGTAAAAGCACGTCATGAGCAGCTCCTTCGCATCGCCGGAAGTGGAAGCCGTCCGCCGCAAGGCGGAGGGCAGCTCGTTTTATTCCGCCATGCGCCTGATGCCCAAGGCCGAGCGCGAGGCGATGTTTGCCATCTATGCCTTCTGTCGCGCGGTAGACGACATCGCCGATGACGGTGTGGGCACGCGTGAGGACCGCACGGCCGCGCTGGAGGCTTGGCGCAGCGATCTAGGCTCGCTTTATGCCGGGGGGCCGCCCGGTCGGGCAATCTTCCTGAAAGACGTCGTGACCCGCTACCGCCCGCGCCTGGAGGATTTCCTGGCGGTGATCGACGGTATGCAGATGGACATTGATGTCGATATCGTGGCGCCCAGCCTGGAGCAGCTCGATCTCTATTGTGATCGCGTCGCCAGCGCTGTCGGCCGCCTGTCGGTCAAGGTGTTCGGCATGGATGACGAACCAGGCTTTGCCCTGGCGTATCATCTGGGACGGGCGCTGCAGCTCACCAACATCCTGCGCGACCTTGACGAGGACGCCGGCATTGGGCGGCTTTATCTGCCGCGCGACTATTTCGGCTCCAGCATCGCTCCGGAGCCGCAAACTGTGCTGGCCGATCCCGCCGTCGATCAAGCCTGCCGCCGGGTAGCGCAGCTGGCCCACCGCCATTACGCCGAGGCGAACCGCATCATGGCGGCCCGTCCCCGCGGTGATCTTCGGGCACCCAGGCTGATGGGTGCGGTCTACGCCGAGATCCTAAAAAGGATGGAAGCGGTGAGTTGGGCGCCGCCCCGCCATCGCGTGCGTCTGCCCAAGACGCAGCTTGCCTTGCTCGCTTTCCGCTACGGGTTGGCATCATGGCCTCGGTGATTGTTGTCGGAGGCGGGCTGGCGGGGCTGTCGGCGGCCGTTGGCGCAGTCGCCCGAGGCGCCGACGTGGTTCTCTATGAAGCGGCGGGGCAGGCGGGCGGTCGCTGCCGCTCCTATTACGATTCCACGCTCGATTGCGTCATCGACAACGGCAATCACCTCGTGCTCTCCGGCAATCCGGCGGTACGCGATTACCTGCATACCATCGGCGCGGACAAGGCCCTGGCCGGTCCCGAGCGTGCCGAATTCCAGTTCTTCGATCTGGCTAATAAGGCGCGCTGGACCGTGTCGCCCAATGACGGGCCGCTGCCCTGGTGGATCTTCGACGGCGAGCGGAGGGTGCCGGGCACCTCGCCGTTGGACTACGCCAAGCTCATCGGTCTCCTTGCAGCAGGTCGCATGGCGCGCATCGAGGAAGTGATCCCCTGTGCCGGACCGCTGTGGGACCGCCTGATGCGGCCGATCCTGCTGGCGGCGCTCAACACCGAACCTGAGAAGGCTTCGGCTACGCTTGCAGCTACCGTGTTGCGTGAAACCATGGCCAAGGGCGGCCAAGCCTATCGCCCCCGCATCGCCGATCCCAATTTGTCGAGCGCTTTCATCGAGCCTGCCCTGCGCTTCCTCGCCGGTCACCAAGCGCTGACGCATTTTGGCCAGCGGCTGCGCCGCATCGTCTTTGATCAGAACGACGTCATGGCGCTGGAATTCCCGGAGAACACGGTCCCGGTCAAGCGGGGTGATACTGTCGTGTTGGCGCTGCCGCCCTGGGTGACCACCGGCCTGATTCCCGGCTTGTCGGCACCCGGCGAATTCCGCTCCATCGTCAATGCCCACTTCAAGATTGCGCCGCCGCCGGGGGCGCCCGCCATGCTCGGCGTGATCGGCGGCACGGCCGAATGGATCTTCGCCTTTGCCGACCGCTTATCGGTCACCGTCAGTGCCGCTGATGCCATTGTTGATCGTGATCGCGAGGATTTGGCGCGTACGCTATGGTCGGACGTGACGCGGGCGCTCGATCTGCCGCCCAAGCTTCCCGTCTGGCAGATCGTCAAGGAAAAGCGCGCCACTTTTGCCGCCACGCCGCAACAGAACGCACTGCGGCCTGGCGCCAAGACCGCTTGGCGCAATCTCATCCTGGCGGGTGACTGGACCGATACCGGCCTGCCGGCCACCATCGAAAGTGCGCTGCGTTCCGGGCAGAAGGCCGCACAATTGGCATTCGCCCGCGCCACGGTATGATCCCGCCATGAACCAGCAAGCCGAGACCATCGCGGTCGATGCCATTATCCATGACGCCACCGAGGCGCTGCTGAAGCAGCAGAGGCCGGACGGGCATTGGGTCTACGAACTCGAAGCCGATTGCACCATTCCGGCCGAATACGTGCTGCTCAAGCATTATCTTGGTGAGGAGCCCGATCTCGAACTCGAGCACAAGATCGGCGTCTACCTGCGCCGCATCCAGGGCGCCCATGGCGGCTGGCCGCTGTATCACGAGGGTCCGGTCGACATCTCGGCGACGGTGAAAGCCTATTTCGCCCTCAAGATGATCGGGGACAGTCCCGATGCGCCGCATATGGTACGAGCGCGAGAGGAGATTCTGAAACGCGGCGGGGCAGGCAAGGCCAACGTCTTCACCCGCATCCAGCTGGCGCTCTATGGCGATGTGCCGTGGAACATCATCCCCACCATTCCGCCCGAACTGATCCTGTTGCCACGCTGGTTTCCCATCCATCTGTCCAAGATGTCGTACTGGGCGCGCACGGTGATCGTGCCGCTCCTGGTGCTTGCCGTCAAACGACCGCTAGCGAGGAATGCGCGCGGTGTGCATGTGAAGGAACTGTTCCTGCCGGAGAACGTCGCCTCCAAGCGGGCGGCGCACCAGAAATGGCTCTGGTCGGTTTTGTTCGGGACTCTCGACTGGGTTCTGAAGCGGGTGGAGCCGTTCTGGCCGTGCAAGTTGCGCCAGCGCGCTATCGATGAATGCATGCGCTGGGTTACCGAGCGTCTCAATGGCGAAGACGGTCTCGGTGCCATCTATCCGGCCATGGCCAACAGCGTGATGATGTACGATGTGCTGGGCATCCCGCCGGACGATCCGCGTCGTGCCATTGCCCGGCTCTCGGTCGACAAGCTATTGGTGATCAAGGAGGACGAGGCTTATTGCCAGCCTTGCGTCTCACCGGTGTGGGACACCGGTTTGGTCTGCCATGCGCTGATGGAGACCCACGATCCCAAAGTGCACGATGCCGTGGCGCGCGGCCTGGAATGGTTGAAGCCGCTGCAGGTGCTGGATGTGAAGGGCGACTGGGCCGAGGAGCGGACAGATGTACGTCCTGGCGGCTGGGCCTTCCAGTACCGCAACGACTACTACCCCGATCTCGACGATACCGCCGTGGTGGTGATGGCGCTCGACCGTGCCAAGGAAATCAGCGGACCAAAATCCGATTACAGCCAAGCCATTGGCCGCGGCCGTGAATGGGTGGAAGGGCTGCAGTCGAAGAACGGCGGCTGGGGCGCCTTCGATGCCGACAACACCTATTACTACCTGAACAACATCCCCTTCGCCGATCACGGCGCCTTGCTCGACCCGCCGACCGAGGATGTCACGGGCCGCTGTATCGGCATGCTGGCCCAGCTCGGTGAACCCAAGGATTCGCTCCGCATGAAGGAGGCGATCGCCTATCTCGAGCGCGTGCAGCTCAAGGATGGCAGTTTCTTCGGCCGCTGGGGCGTCAATTACATCTACGGCACCTGGTCGGCGCTGGCCGGTCTCAATGCCGCCGGTCTCGATGCCTCGACGCCGATGGTGCGTCGCGCTGCCGATTGGCTGATTTCCATCCAGAACGAGGACGGTGGTTGGGGCGAGGACTGCAACTGCTAGCGCCTCGACTACAAAGGCTATGAGGGGGCACCCTCGATCGCTTCACAGACGGCTTGGGC
>JBJKRM010000334.1:0-7167 GCA_046704685.1 Rhizomicrobium sp. | reverse complement strand
TAGCGTGGCTGCTCGTCCGTGCCTTCCGAACCGCGCGGAACCGCCGGCGCAGGCTGGCTGCTGACCGGTAAACGATAGGGCGTGATTTGGCGCAGATCAGGCGTCTGCCCCGCGGCGGCAGATGATTGCGACGACGCGGCAGACGATCGTGACGATAGCGTCGCGCCTTGCGCCCACGTCCCAAAGGCGAACGCAACCGCCGCAGCAAACCCGATGAGAACGGATCTCCAGCCCATGCGGCCGATGGTAAAAGGCAGTTGTTTACGAATTGCTAAGAATGAAGGCGCAGCCCGTGATGGTGTTTTCACGCAAACCGGCAGAGCAGCATGACGGCACGCACACTGTTGTGCACACCGCTTCAGATGCACCGAAAGCGGGCTTGTGGTTACAAGTCCGCTTTGCGCTTCTTCGAGTCGCGCAACCTTGCGATTGCGTTCTCCAAGCTACGGCAGGCCAATCAGCGCCATTTTCGGGCGGCGTGTGACGGGCACCTTTGCTTTCTCCTCGGGTGCGCCGGAACAACCGATACGCCTGGCGCCGCCGCCCTTGGACGACGGCACAACCTTCCTCTGCGCAGGCATTGGAGGGCGGCATCCTGGAATGTCCCGGCCGGATGCACGCGAGGTTCGTATCTAACCCTGCATCCAGCCCTGTATGTCCTCGCGTCTGATGCGGATCAGGACCTTCGCGAAAAGCCCCCAGCCGCTGCTTTGCCAAGCCATCTCCTCTGTCAAACCATCCGGCACAGAACTTAGAACAAAAAGCGAACAATGCAAGAGGGCGCCGGCAGATTTAATGTTCGTGCCCACCGCAACGGCATGAGCGCCCGTTGGGCAGAGAGATGAACGCCCGGCGCAGTGCGTAATCAGATGCATTATCATCCGTGAACGGATGACCTGTTTCCAGACACCGGTCCGGTTCATGCCCGCTCGACGCACCGGCACGGCGCCAAAACGGAAGGCAATGGCGTACCGGCGACGGCGGTGTTCCGCCGGACGACCCCGGATGACAATGCGCAGAAGATCGGCGCCGTGATCGGACAGGCGCCTGCTTCCGCAGGGTAATTGCACGGCGCCGTTCCTGCGCCCTGGACTTCAATGCGCCGCCGCAACATGCCATCGTCCGATTCAGTGGGGGGAAAATCCAGGGAATGCCGGACAACACATCCGTCAGGGCATCGGATCCTGACGGCGGATGAGGATTTGTGAATGGCAGAAAAGCGTAAGTTCGCGCCCGTCTGGGTTCTGGCATGGGGATTTCTGCCACTCGCCATCAATGGTTCGGTCGGCATCATCGTGGTGCCCGATCTTCTGGCCTCTGCCCATGTTCCGGAAGCGCAGATCGCCACGGTCACCTCCCTCTTCATCGCCACCGGATTCATCAGCATTCCGCTGTCGCCGCTGCTCGACTGGCGGTTCTCGCGGCGCAGTTACGCGATCGGGTTCGCGCTGCTGAGTGCGCTGTTCAATTTCAGCTCGCTCGTTGCGATTGACAATGTTCCGCTGTTGTCGGTGGTGCTCTTCCTGGCCGGGATTTCCGTTGCGATGTGCGTCACTGCCGTCGGCGGTTGGTTCGGCGATCTGGTCCCAAAGGAAAAGAAAGACTCGCTCGGCGCCTGGTTCACCGCCGTCAATTTCGGCGCCGGCGGGGTGGTGGCGGCGTTCATCATCCCCGTCCTGCGCCACCTGCCGCCGCTGCTCGGCCCGGCAGTGATTTCGGCGATGATCCTGCTGGTGCTGCCGCTCTTTTTTCTCACGCCCTGCCCGCCGGCGGATGCCAAGCTGGCGTCCGAAAACTTCCAGCGTTTCGTACGTGATGTGGCCGCCCTGTTTCGCCGCAAGGACGTCCAATGGGTGCTGCTGATCTTCCTGGCGCCATCGGCCTCCTTCGCCCTGACCAACACGCTGTCGGGCTTCGGCCATGATTTCCACACCACTGATGAGATGGTGGGGCTGATCGGCGGCGCCGGCGTGACCGTGGCCGGTGTTTTCGGCAGCCTGATCGTGCCGCGACTGACCCCGCGCTTGTCGCCGGTGCTGATCTATCTGCTGGTCGGGCTCACGGGTGCGGCCTTCACGCTGTCGCTGATCGCCGCGCCGCGCGACTGGATCGTGTTCGGCATCGCCGTGCTCGGCCAGAACGTGTTCCAGGCCGCAGCCTTTTCCGCCGCCAACGCCATCACCCTGCGCGCCATTGGCCACAACAACCCCCTGGCGGCGACGCAATACGGCGTGCTGGTCGGCGTGACCCAAATCCCGCTCACCTACATGCAGATGATCGACGGCAACGCCTACAGCCTCGGTGGCATAACGACGACCCTGCTGACCGATGCGCTGATCAGCGGCGGAGCTTGCGTGATCCTCGCCTATCTCTACATGCGCTTCGGCCGGAAGGTTGCACAGATCTGAGGCCGTGCAGCGATGCGGACAGGGACCACTATATGGCGCGGCTCCGGACCGCTTTGCGGCGGCGGCCCAGCGCAAACACGAGCACCAAACCGGCGCCGACGAGCGTCAGGCTGATGGGCTCCGGAACATTCGCCGGTCCCAGCGCGCCATTCAGCGTGACCGACTTGCCGGTATTGTCATAGACCGTCACCATCGGGTCGACGAAGCCGGACGCGTCGGTAAAGAGCGCAAAGTTGTTGCTCATTCCTGTCAGGGGCGTGTCGAAGGTGAATGTCACCACATCGCCATCGGCCGAGCGCGATGCCCACGAAGGCGTCGGTCCATCATACAGATAAGGCTCGCAGGTGTGACCGCTGCAGGTCCCGACGGCGGTCTGGAAGCCCTTGTAGCCGGACAGCGCGATGCTGCTGACTTCGCCCTGCGTGACATCGAGCACAAAGCCAAAGATCAGATCGTTATAGCCGAACGGATTGATCGGCGAGGCGGTGCCAAGCCCTTCGGTCAAGGTGCCGGCCGGACCGGTACCGCCCACCGTGCCGAAGTTGAAGGGGACAAAGCCCGGCGGCTCAATGCCCTTGCCTTGGACATAAACCGATGGCGGCGACACGCTGCCTCCCGGCAACAGGACGGCAGGATCGGCCGAAGCCGTGGCGTTGGCGCCGACGAGCGGCAATGCCAATGAGAGGATCAGAGCCGGAATCGCGAACTGGATCTTCATTTTCCCCACCCAACCAGAAGATGCAGCCTGCCCACCTGTGCAGGCGAGAACTGCCGATAACATTGCAAAAAACATGCAACGCGCCTCCCGTAGCGGATTCAACGACTTTGCCGAACCGTCCGGCCACACCTGTAAACGGTGTTGACGGGTACAATGCCTCGGCTGGTTAAGAGAGGCACACGGCGCGGGCCCACAGGGAGGCGGGTGATTTGATCAACCGCACACCGAAAACAGGGCAGAAGGCGCTGCGGGGCGGCGTAGTCAGGAGAGAAGCCGGAAGCCGGCCAGCTTCGCCGCCTTGCGGTCGAAGGTTATCGTGGCCGAACAACCGTGCGCGCGATTGATATGTCCGATCAACAGATCAGGAAAATCCAGACTGCGCTGCCCGAACTGGCCCAAGGCCGCCGCAACGTGTTCTTCCGACTCGATGGCAAGTGCGACGTTGTCCAAAAGGCTGCGGATCACCTGCGCAATTTCGGGGCGCCCGAACTGAAAGGTGTGCTTCAAGGTCCACACGAACTCGCAGAGGACGATGAGATTGATGAAACCGGGATTATCTGCTGTGCACCGCTCGGCGAGGAACGCGCGCGCTGACCTTGCCTGTCTGGACTCGTCGGCAACGAACGCCCGCAGCAAGATGTTGGTATCCAATCCGATCATCGCTTGCGCGGCTTCAGCCCCCTCATACCGCTCTCGGAAGCTCCGGCCGCAATTCCCCCGTCGATTTCCTCGGTCGTCGGGGGCCGCCGACCCGGCGGTACGAGAATGCCGAAGAGATCCGTGATGCTGCCCGTTTTCCGCCCGAGCACGACCTGGTTGTCCCGGACTTCCGCCTTGAGCCTGCCGCCGGACCGGACGCCGAGCTTCTCCCGCAATTCCTTGGGCAGAACCACCTGCCCCCTCGCCGAGACCGTGAGGTCATAGGACGGATTGGCGGGCGGCGTGACGAAATAGCGGGTGCCGCGGCCTTCGCGGATTTTCCGCACCTTGCAGCCCTTGGCTTGAAGCCGCCGCAGCACGTTGTATTGCGGCCCGCCGGTGGCGGCGATCACCTCGTCCATGGTGGCGCCTTCGGGCCGGCAGAACAGCCGCTCGGCGGTTTTGGCACCGGAGAGAGTGTCGGTTTTCATTGCAGTACTTCTTACTTTTCGGTATAATACTACTACCGTTTTTTCTTACTTTCAAGGAGTTGTTAGGTTCACACGGAGGCCGGAGCCGCGGAGAAGGAAGCGGCTCAGCAACAATCCAAAACCTGTCATCCCGGACGCGCCCATGGTGATATCGTCGCCTGGCACGCCGGCGCGATCCGGGATCTACTCAGAAACCTGTCAGATGTTGAAGTGGGTCCCGGCTCTGCGCGCTGCGCTCACCCGCCGTGCCACATCCCGATGATCGTGCGGCAGCGCTTGGCCGGGATGACAAGTTTAGTTTGATTGATCGCGTGCCGAAGACGTTCAGAAGGCACAGATAGTGAGCTTGTTCAGCGAGTACGGTCAACTTTTATCGATGGCGGCAGATACGGTAATGTGAATTTCACACGGCTGACAGAGCTTTCTTCGCTCTTGTTCTGGCGATCCAAGTTCAACTTTGCGCCTAATACCTCAATGCCCAGGTTTGCGCCGGCGCCTTTGCCCGAGGTACTCGAAGTAGCCGCCGTGATCGCCACATCGAATTCAATTGTCTGAATGTTTGAATCCTGAAAACCCGTTTCCCAAACGGGATTCAGCGCACAGTTTATTCCCTGCGCCGCAAGGTTGTCCTGCGCACGCTAGATGCCGACGATTATTTCCTCAATCGAGTTGCTAACGAAATCCTGAAGATTCATCGTCCGCCTCCAGCCCTACACCAACCTGCTCTGCCTCACCGCCGCGGCGATGAAGGATTTGATCAGCGGGTGCGGGTCGAACGGCTTCGACTTCAGTTCGGGATGGAACTGCACGCCGATGAACCAGGGATGGTCCGGGATCTCCATGATCTCGGGCAGCTTGCCATCCGGCGACCAGCCTGACACCACCAAGCCCTGCTCGGCGAGATGCTTCACGTAGTTGGTGTTGACTTCGTAGCGGTGGCGATGGCGCTCAGAGATCGTGGTGGTGCCGTAGACATCGGCCACATGGCTGCCTTCGGTCAGCATCGCGGGATAGGCACCAACACGCATGGTGCCGCCGAGGTCGCCCTGGGCGTCACGCGTTTCCAGCTGGTTGCCCTTCACCCATTCGGTCATCAGGGCGATCACCGGATGGCGCGGCACGCCGTTCTCGGTGGTGTTGGCGTCATCCATGCCGCAGAGATCGCGCGCGGTCTCGATCACCGCCATGTGCAGGCCATAGCAGATGCCGAAGAACGGCACCTTGCGCTCGCGCGCGAACTTCACGGCCTGGATCTTTCCTTCCACGCCGCGCTCGCCGAAACCGCCGGGCACCAGGATGCCGTGGACGTTCTCGAGGAAGCTCGCCGCATCGTCGCGCTCGAAAATCTCCGAGTCGATCATGTCGAGGCGGACGCGCACATTGTTGGCCAGGCCGCCATGGGTGAGCGCTTCCGACAGGGATTTGTAGGAGTCCTTCACCTGCATGTACTTGCCGACCACGGCAATGCGCACCTCGCCTTCCGGATTGGTGACGCGGTCGACCACCCAGTTCCATTTGGTGAGGTCCGGCGGCGGGGCATCATGGATACCGAACACCTTCAACAGCTCGGTGTCGAAGCCGACCTCGTGATAGGCGATCGGGGCGCGGTAGATGGTCGGCAGGTCGAGCGCCGGGATGACGCGCTGGGCCGGCACATTGCAGAACAGGCCGATCTTGCGGCGCTCATCCTCCGGCAACGGCTTTTCCGAGCGACAGAGCAGGATGTCGGGCTGGATGCCGATGGCCCGCAGCTCCTTCACGGAATGCTGGGTCGGCTTGGTCTTCAGCTCGCCAGCGGCCGAGAGATAGGGAATCAGCGTCAGATGCACGAAGGCGTGGTTCTCACGCCCCAGATCGTTGCCGAGCTGGCGGATGGCTTCAAAGAACGGCAGGCCTTCGATGTCGCCCACCGTGCCGCCGATCTCGCAGAGCAGGAAGTCGACGCCGTCCTGACCGGCCAGGGCAAATTCCTTGATCATGTCGGTGACGTGCGGGATCACCTGGACGGTGCGGCCGAGATATTCGCCGCGGCGCTCCTTCTCGATCACCTGCTGGTAGATGCGCCCCGAGGTGATGTTGTCGGCCTTCGAGGAGGCCACGCCGGTGAAGCGCTCGTAATGGCCGAGGTCGAGGTCGGTCTCCGCTCCGTCATCGGTGACGTAAACTTCGCCATGCTGATGGGGGCTCATCGTCCCCGGATCGACGTTGAGATAGGGATCGAGTTTCCGCAAGCGGACTTTATAGCCACGCGCCTGCAGAAGGGCTCCGAGAGCCGCGGAGGCAAGACCTTTTCCCAAGGAAGAGACCACGCCGCCGGTGATGAAGATCAACCGCGCCATGGAAGGCCACCATGGCGAAAGAGATGGAGACTCACAAGTCCAAACATTACGTATTTTCCACGCCTGAGATTTTGTCTCAGGGGATGCAGTCAAATGGCTGAAAAAACTAGCGTTAGTGCGGCGTCGGAACCGGCGGTGTCGACGGTGCGGGCGCCGGCGCGGCGGGTTTTTGAATCGGTGTGGCGGGCTGCGCGGGAACTGGCTGCGAATCGAGCAGTGACCGCTGCTTGTGCGCATGCGCCACCAGCAGGTTCAACGCCAAGCAGACCACGAAAAAGATGACCGCCAGATAGGAGGTGGTGCGCGTCAGCGTGTCGGACGCCCCGCGCGGGCTGAACAGACCGCCGAAGCCACCGCCACCACCGCCACCACCGATTCCCAAGGCGCCGCCTTCCGACCGCTGCAGCAGGATGAAGATGATGAGCAGGATCGCGACAACGAGTTCGACGGCCAAAAGAAGCGTTTGCATGGCTTTGCCTAAGATTGGGACGATGACGGCGCTGCCGAGGGCGCGCGCCCGGCTTTTAGAGGATCAGAGCCGGATTGGAAAGCCGGGGGCTGGCGCCCCCTTG
>JBJKRM010000333.1:0-4628 GCA_046704685.1 Rhizomicrobium sp. | reverse complement strand
AGCCTGATAGGTCGCTTGAGCAGAGATCTGTGGTTGCGCCAGGATTGTCGTCGCCGCCGCGCACACCGCGAGCAGCAGGCCGATGAAACCAACCTTGGCGGCGCGTTCGCGCAACGCGCGCCAGCGTTCATCATCGAACACCTTGAGCCCGGGGTAGTGCACGGCAGCCAGGGCGCAGATCAGCGCCCAAACCGTCATCCAGGCGGTCGCCAATGTCCGGCCGAATTCGGTGATGTTCGCGCCCGACAGGCTGATCACCACGGCACTGGCCACGAGCCACAGCAAGAGAGCCTGGACGACCTGTCGCCAACGCCGCTGGTAGTGGTCGATCTGGGTGCGCAGGATGCGTTCGGGCAGACGTTCGAGGCGCGGGCCCCGGTCGGCCTTGCGCATTGAGAGCGTCACCCAAACCAGAATCGGGAATATCTCGGCAAACCCCAACCATCCGCTTTTGATGTGATGGTGCGCTAGCCAACCGCGACCGTCGGCAAGTCCCCAAAGAAATGAGAACGCGGCGATGTAGAAAAGTGCGAACGCCATCGACAACAGCCCGCGCCGCAATCCTTTGCGGCTGCGCTCACGGAAATCGGCCATGATCTCGTCGTCGGAAAGATGGTTCATGCTCTCATTTCTCGCGTGATGCCCGCCAATCGGCGATGACGTAGTAGAGCGCCGGGACTGCAAAGCCCGCACAAAGCGACCACCCCAGCGCCTGTAAGGCGAGATCGGGGCGCCACGCGGTGGCGAGGATGCTTGCGGAAACCGACAACATCATTGTGATGTAGCCGAGGCGCGCCGTGCGGGCGCGCAATTGACGGACGAAATCGTCGTTGAGGATCGTGTGCAGTTCACGGTTGAAGCAGCCGGGACCGACGAGCGCCAGCAGGGAGAACAGCACGATTGGCGTAATCATGGCCGCTGCCGCTGCAATGGCCAGAAGGTGGTGGGTGAGGCTAAGCGCGCCGAGGGTGCGGCCGGTCATCGTCACGGTCGGCAGCAGGCCGAGTATCATCACTAGCCAGCTCACCTGCATCAACCGCCAATCGCGGTGATGGGCATCGATCCGTCGGCGGACGATGCGCGGATCGTTGGCATCGCTTTGAGCGACCGGCCGGATGCGCCGGGCGAAGCCGGCGAACGCGAATGCGACGGCCACGAGGAACACCCCGCCGATGGCGATCTGGCCGCCTTCGCTCTGCAACAGCGTGACTTCGCCGGTCAAATACGCGGTAGCATAGATTGCCACCAGCACCAGCGTCGCGCTCATCAACACGAGCGCCATCCGTCCCATGGCGCGATCGTTGGTATTTAGTTTGGCGATGATTTCGTCGTCGGATTTTTGGTTGTTGATCATCTCACTGCTCCCGCCCCGCGCGCCAATCAGCGATGAGGAAATAGATCATGGGGACCAGCAGGATCACGGCAATGGCGCCCGGTATCGCCGGCCGCACCCATGCCGCCCGCGCCATCACGGCCAGATACAGCGCCATGAACATCCCGGCGGCCGTGACGAATCCGAGCTTGGCCGCCTTGGCGCGGATGCTGCTGGTGATCTCGTCGGCGTTCTTGGGTTCGATTAGGAGCACCACAAGGCACAGCGCGACCAGCAGCGCGAAAAGCCCGGCGAGGATCCACTGGTCGGAGAACACGTAAGGGTGAGCCGCGATCTGCCACGTCTGGAGCGCGGCACTGTAGGGCAGGACGATCAGAAAGATGAAAAGGGAGCTGCGCCGGCGCCGCTGGTGGTCTTCGATCAGTTTACGCTGGATGCGCGGCGCCCGGGCGGCCTTCGGCACCCGGGGGGTGAGGGCCGCGGCCAGCATGATCGGCAGCACGAAGGGCAGCGACAGAAGCATGATGTGGGTGAGGGGCGCCTGGGCGATCCACGCCAGCGACACGATTCCGGAACGCACGGCGAAGATCAGCAACACACCCAGGGCGGTGCCATAAAGGGCGCTCCAGCCGATCCAGCGTATGCGGGTCCGGTAGGCCCGGCGGTCGGCCTCGACCAGTTCGTCGTCGCTGCATTCATCCTTGGCCATGGCACATCCCACCGTTTTGTAACCTATAGGTTACTGTAACCTTAGGGTTACATCGCGGTCAAGAGGGTGCTTGATGGATCGGGCCCGTGGTGTAAGAGGGGGAGAACAGGGCGGTTAGCTCAGCGGTAGAGCATCTCGTTTACACCGAGAGGGTCGGGAGTTCGAAACTCTCACCGCCCACCAGCCTGCGCTCGCGAAGCGAGCGGAGGCTGCCGCGCCGTAGCCCGCAGGGCGCGAAGGCGAGCTGCCTTGATCGTGCGCTTCGCCTGGCAAGCCAGTGCGCGGCGGCCGCTGTTCATTGCTGGTTGGCTCCTTGTATGATATAACCTGTAACAGGTTATATCGTCGGAGGTGTCGATGAACTTCAATCTTTATCTCGACGACAAGACCGCGAAGGAACTGGACAAGACGGCCAAGAAGCTCGGTGAGACCCGCAGCGGCCTGATCCGCAAAGCCGTACGCGAGTGGCTCGACAAGAAGGCGTTGGGCCATCCGTCCTGGCCGCGCTCGGTGCTGGAATTCACCGGGGCCGCTGATATCCCGCCGTTCGAAAGCCATCGCGACGACCTTCTGCCGCCGCGGGAAGACCCGCTCGCATGAAATACCTTCTCGACACCAATGTGCTGAGCGATTTCATCCGGGATCGCGCCGGCGTGCGCCAGCGTCTGCGCGCATCGCGGATGGGCGATGTCGCCATCTCGGTGATCACAGAATTCGAAGCCGAGTTCGGCTTGCGCTGCGCAAAATCGTTGCCTGCGGCGATTGAACGGGCCATGCGCGATCTGCTGGAGGCCATCACTGTTCTGCCATTCGAACGGCAAGACGCCCGCGCGGCGGCCGGCATCCGCTCCGATCTTGCCGCTCAAGGTACGCCGATCGGGCCTTATGATCTGCTGCTGGCTGCCACGGCGCTGCGTCATGGATCGACGTTCGTCACCCACAACACACGCGAGTTCTCCCGCATCAGGGGGCTCTCCGTCGAGGACTGGCGCGACGATTGAGGGCACGCCCCGGAACACCATCCGCCGCCCGGCATTGAGGCAGTGATGCAATCGATCAACCCCGCCACCGGCCAAATCCTCCGCGACTATCCGCAGATGTCGCCAAGCCAAGCCGCCGCTGCGGTGGACGCCGCCCACGCCGCGTTTCTCACCTGGCGGACGACCGGCTTCGAACAGCGCGCCGCTCTCCTGCACCGCGCGGCGGAACTGCTGCACCAACGCGCCCGCGACTATGCGGAGCTGATGGCGCTGGAAATGGGCAAGCCGGTTGAGGGCGGTGTGGCGGAAGCGGAGAAATGCGCCGGCGCCTGCCGTTATTTCGCCGACTACGCGGCCCGCTTTCTGGCCGACGAGGTGGTGGAGACCGGCAGCCGGCGGTTCTTTGTCGCCTTCCGCCCGCTGGGCGTCGTCCTGGCGGTGATGCCGTGGAACTTCCCGTTCTGGCAGGTGATCCGCTTCGCCGCTCCGGCTCTGATGGCGGGCAATGCCGCCGTGCTGAAGCATGCCTCCAACGTTCCCGGCTGCGCCCTGGCGCTCGAGCAATTGTTCCGCGACGCCGGCTTTCCCCCGGATCTGTTCCGTACCCTGATGGTCTCCGGCAGCCAGGTAGATGGCGTGCTGGAGCACCCGAAGGTGATGGCCGCCACCCTCACCGGATCGGGACCGGCCGGCCGGGCAGTGGCCGCCAAGGCGGGCAGCCTCTTGAAGAAGACGGTACTCGAGCTGGGCGGCAGCGATGCCTATATCGTGCTCGAAGACGCCGGCATAGCATCCGCCGCCGCGGCCTGCGCCAAAGGCCGGCTGGTCAATTCGGGACAGAGCTGCATCGCCGCCAAGCGCTTCGTGGTGGTGGAGGCGGTGAGGGCGGAATTCGAACGGCACCTGGTCGCCGAGATGCAGAAGGCCGTAATGGGCGACCCGCGCGACAAGGCCACGACGCTCGGCCCGATGGCGCGCCGCGATTTGCGCGACGATCTGCACCGGCAGGTGCAGGACAGCATCGCCAAGGGGGCGCGTCTGCTCACCGGCGGCACCATCCCGCCAGGCCCCGGCGCCTTCTATCCGCCGACGGTGCTGACCGATGTGCGCCCCGGCATGCCGGCGTATGACGCGGAGCTGTTCGGTCCGGTTGCCGCCGTCATCGCCGCCAAGGACGAGGCCGACGCGGTGCGCATCGCCAATGACAGCGTGTTTGGCCTCGGCGGTGGTGTTTTCACCGGCGATCTCACGCGCGGCGAGCGGCTGGCGGTGGAGGCGGTGGACGCCGGCGCGGTGTTCGTCAACGCCACGGTGCAGTCCGACCAGCGGCTGCCGTTCGGCGGCATCAAGCAAAGCGGCTACGGCCGCGAGCTTTCCGCCTTCGGCATCCGCGAATTCGTCAACGTCAAGACCATCGTGGTGGCGTCGCAAGGGTAACGGACTGCCCTGCGGATTCTGCCCACGCGGCATCAGCGAATGTTTGCACATGATGTCAGCTTTGTTGACACGTACCCGTCACCGTTGATTCCACTTTCAGGTTTTTCAGCCACTTAGTTCCCTGGCACAGGGCTTGCTCCTCATCAGCCAGCTTCTTTGCGCGGCGGCG
>JBJKRM010000332.1:0-2840 GCA_046704685.1 Rhizomicrobium sp. | reverse complement strand
GAACTGATCCGGCCCCTCCTGGCCGCCGGCGGCGTGGAACCGGCCGGCCGCGTCGCCATCGGCACGGTGAAGGGCGACCTGCACGACATCGGCAAAAACCTGGTGGCGGCCATGCTGGAAGGCGGCGGCTATGAGGTGATCGATCTTGGGGTCAATGTGGATCCGCAGAAGTTCGTCCGGGCGGTGAAGGAGAAGGGCGCGCAGATCGTGGCGCTCTCCGCGCTGCTCACCACCACCATGCCGGCGATGAAGAATACCATCGAAGCGCTCAAGACGGCCGGCCTGCGCGAGTCCGTGAAGGTGATGGTCGGTGGCGCACCGGTGACCGAATCCTATGCCAAGGAAATCGGTGCTGATGGCTACAGCCAGAACGCCGCCGGTGCCGTCGCCGTGGCGCGGGAACTGTAGAACTCTAGAACCCTATCTCTTCGGCGAACACATCCTGGAATGATGGCTCCTCGTTCAGCGCCACATGTTCGATGCGGCGGGCAAGGGCATCCCATTCATCCGGTTCGGCAAACAGCGCCCGCTTGGCGCCGTTTAGCGCGGTGTTCCCAGCCGCAACGATGCGGTCCGCGGGGGATCGCAGCAGTCCGATCTCTCGCGCACTGGCGAGATTGATGCTGTTGCCGAACGCGCCGGCCAGATGCAGCGCGGTGATGTCGTCCACGGTGGCGCCCATCTTTTTGCAGAGAATGCGAAGGCCTGCGGCGATGGCGGCTTTGGCCAGCTGCAACTCGCGGACATCTCTCGGCATGAGGCTCACCGCTTCTGCCAGGGCCATCGGCTGTACCAGACGTCCGCCGCGTTCGATGCGGCCGAGTTCCAGTCCGGCCGCCACCGCATCGACCAGTCCGCTGCCGCACAATCCGCGCGCTGTGCCGCCGCCGATGACATGGCAGGCAAACGCCCTGTCGCGCAGCGCCACGGCGCTGATCGCGCCTGTGGCCGCCCGCATGCCCTGGGTGATACGCGCCCCTTCGAACGCCGGTCCGGCGGCGGTGGAGGTGCAGATCATTCGTCCGTTTCGTGCCACCACCACTTCGCCGTTGGTGCCAAGGTCGATCAGGGCCGTCAGCCCGTTCTGTTCCCACAGCCGGGTTGCGACCACGCCTGCCAGGATGTCGGCGCCGACCAGTCCGCCGATGCACGGCATGAACGTCACCGCCACCGATGGATCGATTACCCAGCCCAGGTCCTTGGGTGAGATCGCGACGCCGCCGGGACGGGCCGGCAGGAACGGGTGGGTGGCCAGTGGGGTGATGTCGATGCCGCAGAACAGATGGTGCATCACGCTGTTGCCGACCAGTACGATGCGGGTGAGTGGTTTTTCCGGAGCCGAACGCAACAGATCGAGCGCCATGTCGCCGACCTGCCGGCGGATGATGGACTTCAATTCTTTCTGGCCGCCGCCAAGCGCATATTCGGCGCGGCTGAGGATGTCAGCGCCATACATGGCTTGCGTGTTGAGCGCGCTCTTCACCCCCAGCACATGCCCGTTGGCAAGATCCAGCAGCTGCGCCGCGATGGTGGTGGTGCCAAGGTCGACGGCGATGCCAAGTCCTTCCCGCGGCGCGATGGCGAAGGCGCTGGTGTCTCCGAGAACGGCCATCTGCCATTGCGCCAGTTCGATCTCGAGATCGCCCGCTACGGTGTGGCTGCAAGCCAGCCGCCAACCATTTGAAAGCTCGGCGGCGCTGAAAGCGGCAATGTCGTCGGCGGATGGTTCGAGGTGCCCCCGTAGCACGCGCACGCGGCAGCCCTTGCAGCGCCCATGTCCGCCGCAGGGAAACTCCACGCCGTGCTCGAACAGTACGTCCTGCAGCAGCGTCCCGCTGGGGGTCGCGATCCGCCGTCCGGCAGGCGACAGCGTCAGGGTGATCATGCAGCCTCGGCGGCGATCAATCTTTCGTCGGCCGCCAATCTAACCTTTTCGCCGGGCTTTAGCGTAAGGAATTCGGCTTCGTCCCAAACGCCGTTCAATAGCCGTGTCAGCCAGCCAGGGTCGCCGTCGAGCCGGTCGTATGTCCAATTGCGCTTGGTCGCGATATCCCGGGCTTCGGCCTCCCAGCCCTGGGCGGCGTCGACCGGCATGGCGATATAGGCCAGCCGCCGGTAATGCCGCGTGAAACCTTCGAACTGCTCCATCAGGTAGTCCGCGGCTTCCTCGCCATAGTGATCCACAAGCCTGTCGCGGGTGACGTTGGAGTTGGGGCCAAAGGTGAATTCGGGCTGGCGCGCATCGCGTGCATTCTTCAGCCAACCAGCGCTCTGGAAATAGGTGCCGGGCCATTTCCTGACCTCGTTGAGATAGCGCTTGCTCGAACCCAGGAGAATGCCGATGCAGTCGTGTGCCCGTGGAATGACCACGGGGAGAGTGCGCGCCTCAATGCCCACCAGGCTGCGGTTGCAAAGGCCGTAGGCGATGACAATGGCGTCGCAGTCGGTGGTTTGGTCGATAGCGCCCTGCAGGGCCCGGCGCAGCGGCTCGCCGGATTGCTCATGCAAACCACGCTCCAGGTGATGAAACGCAATGCTGGCGTCGCTCTCGGCCGCCAGCAGTTCGAGATCCGGCAGCAGGCTGGGGCAGGCGATGACGACTAGGCGCGCGCGGGACATCAGGAGTGTTTCGTGTTCACGAGAGCGGCGATGGCACGGATGAAATCCGGTGCCGTGCCGCAGCAGCCGCCGACGAAGCTGGCGCCGGCCTCCAGTAACACCGGAACCTGGCTGGCGAAATCCTCGGCCGTGGTGGCATACACCGCCGCGCCATCCTTCATGGTCGGCAGCCCCGCATTCGCCTTGATCCAAACCGGCCGCCCCTGCGCCGCCGCTTTGAG
>JBJKRM010000331.1:0-2690 GCA_046704685.1 Rhizomicrobium sp. | reverse complement strand
GTAATGATCATTGCAGCGTGGCCGGGTCGCGCTACCTTTTCGGTTTCCACTCCTCAAAAAAGGTTTTGAAATCCTGGTAAGGGATCAGGTGGGCGTTGGCAAACTGGCCCTGGCTCTGCGCATAGAGCAGTTTGCCGTGGGGGTCGAGCACAGCCATGGCGGGAATGCCTTTGTCGATGGGTACGCCGTACTCTCTTCCGATGTCGAGATTCTTGTTGAAGTTTCCCACATCGATTTTGACGATTACGAAGTCCCGCGCAATCAGGCGAGCAAGGGCTGGCTTGTGCATCTGCGCATCCAGCGCATGGCAATCCGGTCACCAGTTGGCGCCAAAAATCAGCACTACATTCTTGCCTGTTTTCGACGCCTCCGAAATGGCTGCGGCAATAACCTGACGGGCATTAGCGTTGTCATTATAAATCGGCTGGCTGGAGGCTTCTGCAAGAGAAGTTCCCAGAGCCAAGCTGCAGGCAATCAGAAAAAGCATTGCGCGATGGATATAAATTCCCTGCAACGTCTCCATGATTTTTCCATAATAGACAAAATCGGCCGACAATGCAGCTAACTCGCTCTTGCCACGGCCATGCCGACATCCGTGTCAGCGCCGCCGTAGAAAAGGAACCATTCGTTCTTGAACCAGGCAAGCCCCTCGGTAAACGTCGTGCCGTATTTGTATTGGCCGGTCTTTTCCCAGGGCTCCTGCGGCCAGAAATAGGGTCTTTGCGGGCGTTGCAGCAGGTGCGCCGGGTTCTCGCCAGCGAACAAAGCCTGGCCGGCCGAGTATCGCTGGGCGGGGATGCGCGGGCCTTCAGTAATCCGCCCGTCACTCATGCCGTTATAAAAGAATACAATTCCGTTTGCCGTCAGCAGCGCCGGCGGCCCGGACTCGGTCAGTAGAGAATCAAAATGGCCCGGGCTATTCTTGGGCAACACAAGCAGCGGTTTGCCGGCCCGACCGAGGACGGGAGTCCAGTTGATCAGGTCCTGGGAATGGGCTAGGGCGGTCTGACGGTCCGTGTGCCAGTACATCCAGTATTTTCCGGCCACCTGAGCGGCAACAATTTGCTCACCCGATTTCCTGGTTAAGATGGCGCCCGATTTCGACCACTCACTTTCGAATCGGCCGCCATAAGCCGTGCGAAACACCGGACCATGATGCTGCCAGTGACGCAGATCCTTTGACGTCGCAACACCCAGACGCGCGACCTTCCGGTTCCACATGGTGAAGGTCAGGACAAACGTGCCGTCCTCCGACTGAACGATCCGCGGATCCTCGCACCCGCCCGGCCATTCGTATTTCTCCCACGGGCCCGGCTCGGGAAACAACACCGGGTACGGCAAGGTGCTGAAGTGCTTTCCGTCGGAACTCTCCGCCAGGCCCACACGTGATGTGTATTGGCCAACGCCATGGCCCGTCGTATCCTCGGCACGATACAGGACGTAGAGTTTTCCCCGCCACGCAATGGCCGCCGGATTAAAGGCGTGCGTGTACTCCCAGTGAACCAGACGGTGGACAATCGGATCGAGAAAGGTCGCTTTCCGATTCGGCCTCAGGATAGGCTGGCCGTCGGCAGGACGCTTAAACGGTCCAATCTGCCATGGAAATTCCATTGACGCCCCGGCCGACCCGAAAGCCAGCCGCGGGGTCATCGTCATGGCAGCCGCCGTTGCCGCGCCACCAAAGTATTCAACAAATTCTCTACGATTCACGATCTACCGTCCTTTCTGAACCACCGGCTCACGGGAAAATGGAATTGTCGTCGGGCTCAGATAGTAATGCATCAGGATCGCGCGCGGAGCGCATTACGCTGCGGTTCTTCATTGGAAGTCGGCCACGGAATGCTCGCCATGCATTGTTTCTTTGGCAGAATGCCCAAAGCACAAACCCGGTGCCGTGGCCACCACTACGCGAGTTCGCCAAAACACTACGCCGGCTGATCAAAAAACGGCTCGCCGAGCTTGCGGTACTTATAGGCGGCCTGCTCGTCGAGTTCGATACCAAGGCCCGGTTTTTCCGTCACTTCAACATAGCCTTTCTCTATGAGCGGCTTTTTGCGGCCCTTGATGAGTTCGTCGAAGAACGGCACGGACTCGGCATGCCACTCAAGCGCCAGGAAGTTGGGCGTGGCCGCGCAGAGCTGCGCGGAAGCCATGGTGCCAATGGGGCTCGAAATGTTGTGGGGTGCGACGCCAATGTAATGCACCTCAGCCATGTCAGCGATGCGACGGCCTTCCAGCAGTCCGCCGACTTTCTGAAAGTCAGGCGCCACAATGTCGACAGCGCCGCGCTCCAGCAGTTCTCGGAAGTGGTGCCGCTGGTAGTGGTTCTCGCCCGTTGCGATGGGCGTGGAAGTGGCTTCCGTCACGCGCCGGATGGCGTCATTGTTCTCGGGCGGCACGGGGTCTTCAAGCCACAGCAGGTCAAAAGGCTCGCAGGCGCGCGCCAGCTTGATGGCATCGTTCACGCCGTAATTCCAGTGGCAGTCAATGGCCAAGTCGACATCCTGCCCGATCGCCTTTCGCAGTGTGCCCACCAGCCCCGCCATCAGTTCAATCTCCTTGCGCGTGAGCGAGCGGTTGTAATCGTCCAGGGAGAATTCGCTGGGAACGTCCACATCGAACTTCAGCGCGGTAAAGCCGCGCCGCTTCATGGCAACTGCGTGACCAGCGTAATCCTGCGCTCGGATTTT
>JBJKRM010000330.1:0-2773 GCA_046704685.1 Rhizomicrobium sp. | reverse complement strand
CTTGAATGGTGGCTGCCCAGACCGGTCTTCCGGCAGTGCAAATTTGACAGATGCTCCAGGAATGATCCTGTGATCTTCGCCGTAGATGTTGATCACTACGGCTTCCGGTCCATTGTAAAAGACGCCTACACCATCCTTGGTCACCGTCACCTCGACAGGATGATCCCTCAACAGGACGCGGAAGGCATACTTGCGCCAGCTACGATGGATCTGTGGGGTGAGGAACAACTTGCCGTCACGCATGCGCTTACCGCCGAAGCCTTCCACCACCGCCATCCAGGACCCGGCCATGCTGGTGATGTGAAGCCCCTCTCCCACTTCGTGGTTGTAGTCATCGAGATCGAGACGCGCCGTGCGCAGATAGAGTTCATAGGCCTTGTCGATATCACCGAGTTTCGCCGCCAGAATGGCATGAATACAGGGAGACAACGACGATTCATGCACGGTACGGGATTCGTAATAATCGAAGTGCCGCTGGAGTTGACCTCGGTCGAAGCGATCCTCGAAGAGGTAGAAACCCATCAGTGTGTCGGCTTGCTTGATGTAGGGGGAACGCAAGATGCGGTCCCAACTCCAGTGCTGGTTTATCGGCCGCTCGGCGGTGGGAATATCGCCAGTCACAACCTGTTCCTTGTCGAGATAGCCGTCCTGCTGCAGGAAAAGCGCGCCGCTCTCATCGCTGGGAAGGTACATTCCGGTGCTGATACGGGCCCACAATGCCGTCTCGGGCTGAACATTCAATGCTGTCTTCTGCACGATCTCGGAATAACGCTCGGGCCAGCGGCTTTCGACCGCGGACAAGCAGCTGCGGGCATAGTCCATGCACCAACAGGCGATGGTGTTCGTGTACCAATTGTTGTCGACGTTGTTCTCGTATTCGTTTGGGCCCGTGACGCCGAGGATGACGTATTTGTTGCGATGCCGCGAGAAGGTGGCGCGTTGAGCCCAGAAACGCGCGATGCCAATCAGCACCTCGAGGCCGTATTCGGCAAGATAGGCCTCATCCTGCGTGTGGCGGATATAATTGAAGATGGCATAGGCGATGGCGCCGTTGCGGTGGACCTCCTCGAAGGTGATCTCCCACTCGTTGTGACATTCCTCGCCGTTCATGGTCACCATGGGATAGAGCGCGGCGCCGTTCCTGAAACCCAGCTTCCCTGCGTTCTCTATCGCCTTCGGGAGATGTTTGTAGCGATAGAGCAGAAGATTGCGGGTGACGCGGCGCGGCGCGGTGGAGACGAAAAACGGGATGCAGAAGGCCTCGGTATCCCAATAGGTGCTTCCGCCGTACTTCTCCCCGGTGAAACCCTTGGGGCCGATGTTGAGCCTTTCGTCGTCGCCGGTATAGGTCTGGTTCAAGTGGAAGATGCTAAAGCGGATACCCTGCTGCGCCTCGGCATCGCCTTCGATGACAATGTCGCTATGACTCCAGATTTCGGTCCACTTCGCCTTGTGGGCGGCGAGCAGAGCATCGAATCCCGCCTTCTGAGCCGTCGCGGCGACCGTCCTAGCCTCTTCGGCTAACCTCTGTCTCTCATGATCCTGCGAGGTTATCACGGCAACAAACTTGGTGAGTGCGACTGTGTTGCCACGACGCAGATCACGTTCCAGGATGTTCTCCGTTCGAAGAGCCGTGCACCGGGGCTGCGGCGCTATTGTTTCATCGGTGAATGCGAGACGCATGGCAAACCCGACTTGAAAATCGAGCTTCCGGGTTTGCGCGACAAGGACGCCTTCACCGGCACCGGCCTCGGTAAGTAGCAGATTCCAGAAATGTACATCGTAATTGGAATCTTGATTGCGTACATCGCCGTCAATATATGGAGCCAGCCTAAGATGAAGATCATCAAGAGCGGTCACGGCGTAGTGGACCACACCGACCTGCGGATTTGCCATACTGAGAAAACGTAGCGCTTCCACCCGGATCCTCTTGCCGCCCGGCATCACCGCCACGAAGCTGCGTGACAGCGTGCCGTCCTGCATATTGAGGACGCGGCGAAACTCCTCGACCTGGCACAGCGCGAGATCAAGCGCAGTGCCGTCTACCGCGACGTCGATACCAATCCAGTTTGGCGAATTGAGCACCTTGGCGAAATATTCGGGATAGCCGTTCTTCCACCAGCCAACGCGCGTCTTATCGGGATAATAGATGCCAGCGATATAGCTGCCCTGCAGTGTGTCGCCGGAATACTTCTCCTCGAAATTGGCGCGTTGGCCCATATGGCCGTTGCCCAGGCTGCAGAGGCTTTCAAACGCTTTCTGCCGCGCGGGATCGAAACCTTGCTCGATTACGGCCCATTCGTCGCTGGTGTTTTTTCTTTTCATGGCGCGTTCTGATTTGTTGTTTTGGGCTCGAAGCGGTTGAGCAGATCCGGCAGGGAAAGCGCCGCCAGTCCGGGAACGACGAGACCGGCCCGCGACAGCACGGCCGGGCTTCCAATGCCGACATTGGCCATGCCCGCGGCGATCGCCGCCTCAATGCCGGCCGCCGCGTCCTCGAACACCACGCAGGCGGCAGGCGGAACCGCCAGCGTCTGGGCGCAGAGCAGGAACACTTCCGGGTCCGGCTTGGTGCGGGTTACCGCATTGCCGTCCACCACGACGTCGAACAACGGCCCAATGCCTAGGCGTTCGAGGATCAGCGCCGCATTGCGGCTGGCGGTGGCCAGCGCGGTCTTCAGTCCCGCCTGGCGGCATTGCTGGAGGAAGGCGTCCACGCCGGGCAGGATTTCGTCCGGCGTCATGCGGCGGATGTATTCGAGATAGACGCCGT
>JBJKRM010000329.1:0-2564 GCA_046704685.1 Rhizomicrobium sp. | reverse complement strand
CATCAATATCGACCTCACCGACGCGGCGCTGGAGGAGCGGCTTGCCCATATCGGCGCGCCTCGGACCGGAAAGGGCCGGACGGCGGTGATCGATTTCGGCGGGCCCAACATCGCCAAGCCGATGCATGTCGGCCATCTGCGCTCGGCGATCATCGGCGACAGCCTGAAGCGCCTGTTCCGGGCCAATGGCTGGAAGGTCGTCAGCGACGTCCATCTCGGCGACTGGGGTCTGCAGATGGGCCAGTTGATCAGCGAGATCGGCCTCAGGGGCACCGCGCCGGTCTATTTCGACGAGAATTTCAAAGGTCCGTACCCGGACGAAGCGCCGGTCACCATGGAGGACCTGGAGGAGCTTTATCCGGCGGCATCCGCCGCCTGCAAGGCCGATCCGGAGCGGCTGGAGCTGGCGCGCAAGGCGACCGCCGGGTTGCAGGCCGGCCGTCCCGGTTACGTCGCGTTGTGGCGGCATTTCGTGACGGTGTCCGAGAAGGGCCTGCGGCGCGAATACGGCAGCCTCGGCATCACATTCGATCTGTGGAACGGCGAGGCCAGTGTCGATCCGCTCATTGCGCCGATGATCGAGGATTTGAAGGCGCGCGGCTTGGCGGAAGAAAGCGAGGGAGCGCTGGTTGTTCCCGTCGTTCTGCCAACCGACAAGAAGGAGATGCCGCCGCTGATCCTGCTCAAGTCGGACGGCGCGGTGAACTACGAAACCACGGATGTCGCCACGATCATCGAGCGTGTGCGGGATTACGCCCCCGAACTGATCCTCTATGTCGTCGACCAGCGCCAGCATCTGCATTTCGAGCAGGTGTTCCGCGCTGCCAGGAAGGCTGGGCTATCCGGCAAGGCGGAATTGGAGCATGCCGGCTTCGGCACCATGAACGGGGCCGACGGCAAGCCGTTCAAGACCCGCGCCGGCGGGGTGATGAAGCTGTTCGATCTCATCGCCATGACCACCGGGGAGGCCAAGAAGCGCCTCGAGGAAGCCGGTCTGGCCAAGGAATATCCGCCGCAGGAACAGGAGGACATCGCCCGCAAGGTCGGCATCGCCGCGCTGAAATTCGCCGATCTCTCCAACTTCCGTCTCACCGACTACTACTTCGATCTCGATCGCTTCACCAAGTTCGAAGGCAAGACCGGTCCCTATCTGCAGTATGCCGCGGTGCGCATCCGCTCGATCCTGGCCAAGGCGGCCGAGCAGGGTTTCACCGCGGCACCGCCGGTGGTGCGTTCGCCGGAAGAGCGCGCCCTGGTGCTGCAGCTTCTCGGCCTCGCCGACGCTATGGAAGCCGCCGAGGACAAGCGGGCGCCCAATTTCATCTGCGAATATGTGTTCTCCCTGGCGCAGACGTTCAGCCGCTTCTATTCCGAGCACCATATCCTGTCGGAAAAGGACGCCGAATTGCGTGCGGCAAGGCTGGGGTTGTGCAGACTCACGCAGGACGTGCTGACAAAAGTGCTCGATCTGCTCGGCATCGAGAAACCTATACGAATGTAAGATAAAGCCGGTAACGCTTCGAAAAGGTATATGGCGATACCTTGGCCTTTGGTCCCTGTCGTGAATTGCGGTGGGGGATTTTGGCTCTCCTGCTGGCCAAGAGGCTACACATGGAGTTCGACCGGCAATTCGAGCTGTTGGCCCATCCGGAACTTGTCCGCTTGGCCAGACACTGCGAAAGCCTGGCAGCGCCGAGCCAGCTTCCTCGCCGCGAAGATTTCGATCCGGCACCGCTGCTGCGATATCTGTTTGGGCGCCTTTATATCGTCGACGTTCTCGACGGTGGCACCGATTACCGCTTCCGGCTGTTCGGCATGTACTGGCAGACGATCTACGGCAGCAACCTCGCCGGCAAACGGTTGAGCGACATCGAGGCCACCGGCAATCTGCTCAACTTGCGCGCCCATTACGATGCCTGCGTCGCCAAGCGGGCGCCGATCTTTCGGCCCGGCAAGCTGGTGTGGCCGGACCGGCGGGCCATCGCCTATCAGCGGCTGCTGATCCCGTTTTCGGACGGTGACAGCAGGGTCTCGATGCTGTTGTGCGCCGCGTATTGCGACATATCCAGGGAGGATCTCTGCCTTTTCCAGGGCGCCGGCCTGCCGCAACTCGTTCTCGACGAACCGGCCAAACCGGATTCGCCGCACGACCAGTCCCCACAACGTCCTGACACGCTATCGAACTGACGCCTCCGCGCACGCTGTACGAGGCGCAGCGGTCGCTGAATGAACGTGCCGGCCGCTGAGGCCTCCGCAATGACGATCACCGCCGTTTTAACTCAGGGTCTTTTCGCAATCCGCGCCGCAGCCACAGCGGTGCCCGGATAGCGGCGATCAGGTAATTCGCGCCAAACAGCCATAGCCATGCAAGTCCGGCCACAGGAGCTGCGAAACGTAGTGCGGCAGGGAGGTCAGGACCGCTCGCAACGAACAGCACGGACAGCAGTGCAACCAGTGCTGTGGCAATCGACAGCATGCCAACGGTACTCAACCGGTATCGCACGCCCAGCGACTTCTCTTTTGCCGCGACTGTCAAGATGCCGTTCACGTAAGGCGCGACAAAA
>JBJKRM010000328.1:0-5841 GCA_046704685.1 Rhizomicrobium sp. | reverse complement strand
CCTTCGGCGGTGGCGGGTTCATGAGCAACGTCATGTCGGGTTTGGGCTTCGGTGCCGGATTCGGTCTTGCCGACGATCTGGTGGGCGGTCTGTTCAATATCCTGTAGCGGATGGAATTGCGCCGGGTCCTCTGTCTGGAAGACTGGCTGCAGCGCATTTTCCGGTCATGACAGACCAACGCGTCTGACAACGCAGCGGCTCACGCCGTCCGCTTGTCCATCATCTCAAGCTTGGCCAGTTCGACATGCGCGCGCAGTTCGATTTCGTCCAGAACGCTTTGTAGGCGCGGATCGGCAAACTGTTCGTGGCGCTTGGTCACGGCGGCAGCGAGCCGGTTGAGTGTGGCGCGCGGAATGCCGCCCGCCAGAAGACCGTCACGCACTTGATCGAGCATGTCGAGCAGTTGCTCGCCGTGCTTGAGCCCTTTCGAGCGACCATCGGTCGAGTCGTCCATGCCTTGTAGTGCCAGAATGGAATCCAGCGCGGCGATCGGGCCGGGACCGGACACGACTTGAGCGTGCGGTTCTTCCGCCGTGCCGACGGAGAATTCACTTGAGGTCTGCTTCGTGCCTTTCTGGACACGGCGGACGGATGTTCGGTCGACTTTACCCGGGCCGTTGACTTCCATGGCGCTTCTCGCCC
Organism: Rhizomicrobium sp.; assembly: GCA_046704685.1. Classification (GTDB taxonomy): domain Bacteria; phylum Pseudomonadota; class Alphaproteobacteria; order Micropepsales; family Micropepsaceae; genus Rhizomicrobium. Next base: position 5,199 of record JBJKRM010000328.1, on the reverse strand, counting down.
ACTGCGACACGCCACCATCGCAAAATCTGGTTAAGGGTTGGTTGAGGAAAAACCCCACGATTTATCAATCCGGAAGGGCGCTACCCCCGGTGGTATGGGTGCCCCGCCAGGATCGTCAATGCCCGGTAGATCTGCTCGGACAGCATGGACCGGACCAGCAGATGCGGCCAGGTCTGCGGCCCGAAGGCGAGGCTGCGGCCGGCTCGCTTGCCTTGCAATGTGCCCAGTCCGTCCGGCCCGCCGATCACGAAACACAGGTCCTTGGTCCCGGCATCGCGCAAGGCGCCCAGCATCTCGGCGAAATCCTCGCTCGTCATGCCCTTGCCGCGGGCGTCCAGAAGGACGATGTGGGCTCCGGCGGGGATGCGGGCCGAGAGGTTGGTCCCCACTTCGCTCATGCGCGTTTTGACGACGCGCGCCTTGGAAACCGCGACTTCCTCTACCGTGACGGCAGAGAACCCCATGTTGCGGCCCATCAGGGCCGCGCGATGGATGAAATCCTCCGTCAGTGTGCCTTCGGCGGTGCCGCGGGCGTGGCCGACCGTCAGGACCGTCAACCGCATCAGCGGGAAGCCCGGGCGCGCTTGGGTTCCTCGACGCTCCACATGCCTTCGAGGTCGTAATAGGCCCGCACTTCGGGGCGGAAGATGTGCACGATCACGTCGCCAGCGTCGACCAGGGCCCAGTCGCCTTGTCCGGTGCCGTTCATCGGTCTGGTGCCGTATCCGGCCTCCTTGAGGCGGCGCGCCAGATGTTCGGCGATGGAGGTGACATGGCGCGACGAGCGTCCGCTCGCCACCACGATGGCGTCGCACAAAGACGAGCGGCCTTCGAGATCGATGGTCACGATCTCCTCGGCCTTATCGTCATCCAGCGATTTCAGGATGCGCTTGAGCAGCGTGGGATCGGCTGCTGTTCCTTTTTTCGCTACGCTTTTCTTCTTCGTTGTCTTTTTCGCAGTGGTCTTCTTGGTGGCCGGCCTTTTGGCGGGCGTCTTTTTCGTGGTCAGTGTGGTCCTCCGTTCGCGATCCGCGGCGGGCGGAATCCTCTCATACGCCGCCTCACGCTCCTGCCCGTTTCATTTGTCACTCTACCATGCCCTCGGGAGCCTCGCCATATCGCGCCCGGATGGCGGTAGCGCTGGTTTCGTTGCGGCGGCCGTCAATGATCGTGATGCCGTCGCCGAGTATCTGCATCGCCTTGGCCTTGAGCGGTGCCAAAGCCGATCCGGGGCGCAGCACCACCGCAATCGGCAAGCGCTCGACGATCTCCTGCCAACTGCGCCAGCGATGGAACTGCTCCAGATTGTCGCTGCCCATCAGCCAGACAAAACGTACCTGTCGGAAGCGGGCATTGAGAACCCGGATCGTGTCGATCGTGTAACGGCTGGCGATCACTTGTTCGAGATCGGTGACAATGAGTCGATGGCTGTCGGCCGCCATTTTCTGGGCCGTGGCTAGGCGATGGCACAGCGGCATCATGCCGGCCACCGGCTTCAGCGGGTTCTGTGGCGATACCAGGAACCAGACGTAATCAAGCCGGAGCCGTTTGATGGCGATGTCGGCGACATAGCGGTGGCCTTCATGCGCTGGATTGAACGAACCGCCCAACAGGCCAATCCTCAATCCGGGCGCCACGGGACCGGGGGGGTGCAGCCAGGTCAAGGACGGGCCTGCCCGTTGCCGCGAACCACATATTTGAACGTGGTGAGTTGCTCGACGCCCACCGGGCCGCGGGCATGCAGCTTGCCGGTGCCGATGCCGATTTCGGCGCCCATGCCGAACTCGCCGCCGTCGGCGAACTGCGTGGAGGCATTCCACAGAATGATCGCGGAATCGATCGCCGAGAGGAAACGTTCCGCCGCTGCGCGGTCCTCGGTGATGATGGCCTCGGTGTGATGCGAGCCATAGGTCTCGATGTGGCGTATGGCGGCCTCCACATCGTCCACCACCTTCACCGAGATGATGGCGTCGAGGTATTCCGTGTGCCAATCCTGTTCGGTCGCGGGTTTGACCCTGGCGAATACAGAGCGGATGGTTTCGTCACCGCGGATTTCGCAACCCTTCTGGGAGAGGTCCTCCAGGATTTGGACCGCCACCTCCTTCGGGCAATTGCGGTCGAGCAGCAGAGTCTCGGTGGCACCGCAGATTCCGGTGCGCCGCATCTTGGCATTCACCACCACAGCGCGCGCCTTGGCTGGATCGGCGGCGGCATGGACGTAGGTGTGACAGATACCTTCCAGATGCGCGAGCACCGGCACCCGGGCCTCCTGCTGTACCCGAGCCACCAGCGATTTTCCACCGCGTGGAATGATGAGATCGATGGCGCCGTCGAGGCCTGCCAGCATCAGTCCGACTGCAGCACGATCTGTGGTGGGAACGAGCTGGACGGCTTGAGGCGGAAGGTCTGCCTCCCGCAGGCCGGCCTGCAGCGCTGTCAGGATGGCGGCGGAGGATTTCACTGATTCCGATCCGCCGCGCAGGATCACGGCATTGCCGGATTTCAGGCACAGCGCGGCGGCATCGGCTGTCACGTTTGGCCGGCTTTCGTAGATGATACCGATGACGCCGATCGGCGTGGCGATGCGGGCGATGTCGAGGCCGTTGGGCCGTGTCCAGCGTGCCAGTTCGCGGCCGACCGGATCGGGCAGGGCGGCGATCTCTTCGATGCCCTTGGCCATGGCCTCAATGCGTTTGGCATCGAGCATCAGGCGATCAAGCATGGCACCAGAAAGGCCGGCGGCGCGTGCCGCTTCCACATCCTTGCCGTTGGCAGCGAAGATTTCGACTGCCTGGGCGCGGATCGCAGCCGCGGCCGCCTTCAACGCTTTGTTCTTGGCTTCTGTCGAAGCCTCGCGCACGGCGCGGGCGGCATCGCGGGCGGCGATGCCGAGAACGCTCATCTGGGCGGATAGTTCGGGATTGTCGCTCATGCTTCCACCGTCAAAGTGAGATCATCGCGATGGATCATCTCGTCGCGACCACGATAGCCAAGGATCGCCTCGATTTCGAGGCTGCGCTTGCCGGCGATTCGTTCCGCATCGGCGGCGCCGTAGGCCGCCAGACCGCGAGCGATTTCACGGCCTTGGCTGTCGCGCACCAAGATGGCGTCGCCGCGCTCGAAGCGGCCGTCGATCTGACGGATGCCGGCGGGCAGCAGGCTAGAGCCGGACTTGAGCGCCCGCACCGCGCCGTCGTCGATGATCAGCACACCTTGCGGATTCAGCACCCCGGCGATCCAGCGCTTGCGCGCGGCGGTGGGGGTGGTCGAAGGGGAGAACCGTGTCGATCGCGCGCCCGAGCGGATGGCGGTGATCGGGCGTGGCGTGCTGCCCTTGGCGATGACGACTTCGCAGCCTGCCGAAGTGGCGATCTTGGCGGCGACGATCTTCGACGTCATGCCGCCGCGGCCGAGGCCGGATATCGACGCACCCGCCATGGCTTCGATCTCGGCTGTGATCGTCGGTACATCGGGAATGTGCCGGGCGTTTTTGTCGAGATCGGGATTGGCCGTGTAGAGGCCATCGACGTCCGACAGCAGCACTAGGCAATCGGCTTCCATCATCGAGGCGACGCGGGCGGCGAGCTGATCGTTGTCACCGAAGCGGATTTCGGTGGTGGCCACGGTGTCGTTTTCATTGATCACCGGCACACTACCCAATTCAAGCAGGGTCTTCAGCGTGGCGCGGGCATTGAGATAGCGGCGCCGGTCTGCGGTATCATCGAGGATCAACAGGACCTGGGCGGCGATGATGCCGTCGACCTTCAGCGTTTCGGCCCAAGCGCCGGCAAGGCGCACCTGTCCCGCTGCGGCGGCGGCTTGGCTTTCCTCAAGCCGCAGTGCGCCTGTTTTCAGTTTCAGCGCCCGGCGGCCGAGTGCGATGGCGCCGGAAGAAACCAGCACGATCTGTTTGCCTTCGTGAATCAATGCCGCGATGTCGGTGGAAAGCGATTTCAGCCATTCACGGCGCAACGTGCCATTTTCAGAATCGACCAACAGGGAGGAGCCGACTTTGACGACGATGAGACGGGCAGAGGAGAAGGGATCGGTCATGGCCGCCACTCCCGCTTGGGTTCGCGGGCCTTCTTTTCGTTGGTGCGGCGCGTGCTGATCACTTTGGCCAGCGCCCGCAGCACCGCGTCGACGCCTTCGCCGGAAACGCCGCTCATGACCAAGATGTCGTGGCCACAGGCCTTCTTCAACGCGGCCTTCTTCTTGGCCAACGCGGTCTTCGGAATGGCATCGGTCTTGTTGAGCGCGACGATTTCCGGCTTTCCGGTCAGCCCGTGGCCATAGGCTTCCAGTTCGCCGCGAATGGTCTTGTACGCCTTGATGATCTCGCTTTCCGTTCCATCGATCAGATGCAGGATGACACCGCAGCGCTCGGCGTGGCCCAGGAAGCGGTCGCCGAGCCCTATGCCGTCATGGGCCCCTTCGATCAGCCCCGGCAGGTCGGCCAGCACGAAGTCCGTCGTGTCGATCCTGACCACACCGAGTTGAGGATTGAGCGTGGTGAAGGGATAGTCCGCAATCTTCGGCTTGGCCGCGGAAACGCGGGCCAGGAAGGTCGACTTGCCGGCGTTGGGCAGCCCGATCAATCCCGCATCGGCGATCAGCTTGAGCTTCAAGATGATCGTCTTTTCTTCGCCGGGTTGGCCGGGATTGGCATGACGCGGCGCCTGGTTGGTGGCGCTCTTGAAATGGGTATTGCCGAAGCCGCCATTGCCGCCGCGCAGAAGCAGCACGCGTTGCCCCGGTTCCGATAGGTCGGTGATGAGGGTCTCGCCGTCCTCCTCGAAGATCTGGGTGCCGACCGGTACGCGCATCACCGCGTCGGAGCCGCCAGCGCCCGTCATCTCCTTGCCCATGCCGCCTTCGCCGTTCTTGGCCCGGACATGCTGCTGGTAGCGGTAGTCGATCAGGGTGTTGAGGTTCTCGACGGCCTCGGCCCAAACGTCGCCGCCCTTGCCGCCGTCGCCGCCCCACGGCCCGCCGAACTCGATGAACTTCTCCCGCCGGAAGGCGACGCAGCCGTTGCCGCCTGCGCCGGACTGGATGTAGACCTTGGCCGTGTCGAGGAACTTCATCGTAACTCCCGCCTAGGCGGCCTTTTTTCGCCCGAATTGCTCGCGCGTCAACATCGTTCGGTTGCAGAGGACGGCGTGGCCTCGGGCGACGCAATGCGCCTTCTCCACCCCT
>JBJKRM010000327.1:0-3348 GCA_046704685.1 Rhizomicrobium sp. | reverse complement strand
TTCCAGGCGCGGGATTTGCGCTTCCTCGCCCAGAACCTGCGCGGTCTGCTGCGCCAGCTCGAGATTGGAGAGTACGCCATTGGTGACCTTGGCCTGGGTGATCGCCAGAATGCGCTTGGCCGCTTCGATGTTCTTGCGGGCGATGTCGATGCGTTCACGCAACGCCAGAACGGTGAAGTAGGTGTTGGCGACATCGGCTTCCGTGGTCAGCTGCACGACATCTTCGGCATAGATTGCGGCGCGCGCCGAGTTGCGCGCCGCCCGCAGGGCATCAACGTTCTTGCCCCAGAAGTCGACCTCGTAGCTCGCCCCCCCCGTCAATCCGAACGAGTTGTAGGTGCCGGGCACCGAGGAGGTTGTGAGGCGGCGCGAACCAGCCCGCTGGGCGCTACCGGTGACGTCGACGCTGGGAAACAGCACCGAGGTGGCGATGCCGGTCTGCGCCTGCGCCTGCTCCACCCGGGCCATCGCCGCCGCGATGTCGAGATTGTTGGTGCGCGCCTCCTTGATGAAGCCGGTCAATTCGGGGCTGGAGAAACTTTTCCACCAGTCGGCCGTTATCTGCTTCTCAGCGTGGACGGCCGGCGCGGAATATGCCTTCGGCATATCGGCCGGCTTGACCGGCTGCGGCGGCGTGGTTGCACAGGCGGTGAGGGCAAACCCCAGCACCAGGACGGAAACACTGTTCAAAAGGATTTTCATGAATTCGCTCGCTCGAAACCCCGGCCTGCGCCACCAAACGCTCAATATGGGGTCCAGATGGCATTCGACAACATGATTCTCTGACCCACCCCCGAGGGAAAATTTTCCTTTCCGGATGGATCGGACGGCCGACCCACCCCGGTCTTGGGGCCCCAGAGAGGATCGGCCGCCCAAATGACTGTGCCGTGTGGTGAAGCGCCAACATCAGCACAGCCTATACGTCGCACGCCTATGCGCATCATCGGACAGCCACAAGGCGCGCGGCGGCATCGCTGCCGCGTTTCCGCCCTCCACAATGAGACGTCGATCCCCAAGACGAAAGCGTGAAGCCTCAGGAAATTGTATCTGACTGTCGCGCCATCCGCGAAGCCGCAGTTTCGTGACCAAATTCAATCCCACGCATTTTGCTAAGGAAATGTATCCGATGGCTACGCGACAAGGAATGAAATCGGGCTTATGCGATCCGATCGCCCGGCGGCGGCGCTCGAACGTCGTCACGATCTTCGCCTGATACGCTCAGCTTCGTCATACCTCGGCGAGCCGATTCGATCGAATCGCATTGTCGCATTTGGCTTTCCGGGACGGGCAGCCCCTTTTGCTTTCCTCAACCGACAAGGCTCAGGGCAGCCAGGGATCCTCGGAAAAATCCTTCACCGGCGCCATGACAATGCGAATTGAATGCTGTGTGCCGAAATAGAAGACCAGCTTCATCTGGTGGGTCTCGGCATTCCATTCCATTTGCGGCGCGATCCCCCCGGGCTTGCGAAACACATGCCCGTCAAAGTCATAGCGCCGCAGTGCCACCTCGTCCCAGGCATCGGAAAGGTCGGAGGCCACGCGGCCGCGCATCTCGGCGCGCTCTTCATCCGAAGGATCGCCGGGATAGAGCAGATCGGGGGCGCTGATGCGAACCTGGCCGTTGGGAAGAATCTCCAACCAGGCATCGACCATCACGCTGGGTGATTCGTAATGTCCCATCCACCGGCCGGTCGGCGGTACGTGGTGCTCGGAACAGCCCACCAGAACCAGCCCCGCCAACAGAAGGACTGCAAACCGACGCATGACGGCTATTCCTCCTGGCGCGGCATTATGGTCTGCCAAATGTTTAGAAACAGTAATAACAGCTAAACAATCCCTTCCTGCCCTTGCAGGAAGTTTCACGCAGCGGCAGGGTGCCGCCGATCAACAAGTGAGGGTGTCATGGCCGCGCTGCCAAACGGGTTCCTGAGTGAGTCATTGGGTCGTATTCAACCGTCGCAGACCATCGCTGTGACCCAGAAAGCTCGGGACCTGAAGGCGGCCGGCCGGGACGTGATCGGCCTGGGCGCCGGCGAGCCCGACTTCGACACGCCGGACAACATCAAGGAGGCTGCAATTGCGGCAATCCGACGCGGCGAGACCAAGTACACGGCGGTGGAAGGCATCCCCGAACTGCGCAAGGCGGTGGCTGCCAAGTTCAAGCGGGAGAACGGTCTGGACTATGCCCCGTCGCAGATCTTCGTCTCGGCCGGCGGCAAGTCGATCATCTACAACGCCCTGATGGCGACGCTGAACCCCGGCGACGAGGTGATCTGCGTCGCCCCCTATTGGGTCAGCTATCCCGACATCGTGGCCTTGGGCGGCGGCAAGCCCGTGGTCGTGGAAGCCAAGATCGAGAACGGCTTCCGGCTGACGCCTGCCGATCTCGAGGCGGCCATCACGCCCAAGACCAAATGGCTGATCCTCAACCAGCCGTCCAACCCGACCGGCGCCTGCTACACCAAGGCCCAGTTGAAAGCCCTGGCGGACGTGCTGCTCAAGCATCCGCAGGTCTGGATCCTGACGGACGACATCTACGAGCACCTCGTTTATGGCGACTTCGAATTCGCCACCATCGCAGCGGTGGAGCCGAAGCTGTATGAGCGCACGCTGACCATGAACGGCGTATCGAAAGCCTATGCCATGACCGGCTGGCGCATCGGCTTCTGCGGCGCCGCGGAACCGCTGGTGAAGGCGATGGCCAAGCTGCAGTCACAGTCGGTGACCCATGCCGCATCGATTTCGCAATGGGCCAGCGTCGAAGCCTTGAACGGGCCGCAGGACTTCATCCCGGAGCGCAAGAAGATCTTCGAGACACGGCGCGACCTTGTCGTCTCGATGCTCAACCAGGCCAGCGGCATCGAATGCCCCAAGCCGGAAGGCGCCTTTTACGTCTATCCATCGATCCGCAAGCTGATCGGCAAGAGCACCGCGTCCGGCAAGACGATCACCACCGACGGGGAATTCGCCAGTGAGCTTTTGGAAAGCGAAGGCGTTGCGGTGGTGCACGGCGCCGCGTTCGGCCTGTCGCCCTTCTTCCGCATCTCCTATGCGACATCGAACAAGCTGCTGGAAGAGGCCTGCACGCGGATCCAGCGCTTCTGCGCCAGCCTGCGCTGAGCGCAATCTGATCAAACTTTTGTGAGAACGGGCGGCGGCAACGCCGCCCTTCTCTTTTCCCGCGACGGAAAGCCGAAGCCCTCAGCGTTGAAGCAAACAGCGCAGTTTCAGGAGAGGGTCATGAACGGCTTTTGGCGCGGGGTCGCGCCCCCGCGAAGTTTAAAAAATATAAACGCAGTCGGGATTAAAGCCATTATTATTATTATTTGTGTGGGGGGGCCCCTGGGG